>JAZRRK010000053.1:0-26910 GCA_045650705.1 Clostridia bacterium | reverse complement strand
ATTCTATTATTTTTATTTACTATTTTGCAGATTGATTCCATTGTATTTTGCACAATATCTTCTGCTACTTCTATATCATGAACTCTTTTATATGCAATTATCTTTAGCCTTTTGGCCTTATCAATGTATATTTTTTCAACTAAATTCCAATCTAATTTAATATAATTATTTTCCATTATACTTCATTCTTTACTATAAAAATTTTTTTAATCAATTATAAAAAAGTCACTTCTATTTTAATGAATTTATTATTTCTTCTAATACTCTAACTGTATCTTCATAACTAATATCTTCTGCATAACTAAATTTAGACTGATAATTTCCCCAATGTTCTTTTAAAGCTTCACTTTCTTTTATAACTTCCATTATCTCATCTATATTATTTAATTTGTCTGTAGATTCTCTATATTTAAATTTTTCTACAATAGCTTGTCCTAATAATCTCTTATCAAAATTTTGTGCCTGTGTAGTCCAAAGTATATAAATATCATAAAAGTCCCTTGCTCTAGTTGTATCAACATTTCTTTATATAATTGTTTCAAATTTATCTGCTATTACAGTTTCCATATTATATATTTGTATTTATAATTTGATACTGAAATTCTTTCCAATAGTCTTTCTAACATATAGTTTTGTAAAATAATATTTTCATTTACATCAACTTTTGATGACATGTCTGAGTTGTACTTTTTCCTTAAGAAATCACAATACTCTAAATATATATCATTTGATTTACATTCAGCTAATATTCCATCTCTTATTTGTTGTATATTAGGAATTTGTGTTTCAGCATTATTAGTTAGCTTTCCTATTAATATTTCATCTGTTTTGTTCCATATACCAATTGAATCTATTAAAGTTCCATCCATATCAAATATAATTACTTTTTTATTTTTTAACATATATCCCTTATAAACTCCTTATTTATATTTCTTTATTCATTATAGTTCCAAATACTTAAATGCCCTTTAGCTTTTATAGGATTATCTAGCGGCTCTATTTTTTCTAATATCCAAGCATATCTACCTTCTTCATATTTACCACAAATATATTCTTGATGATTATTCTTTTTCATATTTTCTACATATTCTTTAGTCATATAAATACAATCTACTAAATTGCATTTACAAATTATATTTCCAAAGTTTAATGGAATATTATATGCTAATCCCATAAATTCTTTATCGTCTTTCCATTCTTTTGGGATTTTAGTAGAACTAGCATGAATACATAGCTCTCCTCTATATGAAGTTTTCCAGTTTCTTGTTTCTACTAACTTCTTCTTTTCTTTAATTAAAGTAGCACATGGCTCTGTTAGACTTAATACTTTCATATATTTTCTCCTAGTTCAATTCCGGTAGTATCTATTATAGTGAATCTTCCATCATTATAATCTAATATTGTTGTTGCTAAATCTCCCATTTCTTCTATTTTTCTGCCAACATTAAATATATTTTTGTATATACTTCTATATACTCCACCATGTGTAACTATTGCTATTGTATTTAATCCTTTACTCTTTTCCAATATACTATTAATTGCATTTTCTACTCTTATATCAAACTCTTTAACATTTTCTCCTCCTAAAAATGTAGTACCTAAATAATAATCTGTTTTCTTATATTCTTCTTTCTCAAACACATAAGAAAATATATCTTTAGCCAATGTTTTATTTACTCCAGATAAAATACCATAAGAATTCAATTCTCTTATATCATCTATTACTTCAAGTTCTACATTTATATCTTTATTAAGTATTTGTGCTGTTTGATATGCTCTTTTATATGGACTCGAATAAAATTTTTGTATTCCATAACTATTTATTTTCTTACTGTATTCTACAACTTTATTTTTTCCATTTTCAGTTAGATCAAAATCTGCTATTCCTCCATAACACTCTTCTATATCATCTATCGATTCACTATGTCTTATAAGATAAATTTTCATATTAAACACACTTCCTATCTATAAATATTATAATAATTGATACAGTTAGTAAGTATTTCTTACTATCTTTTTTGCTAATTATATGTTTTTTATATCACATTTTTTAAAATTTTCATAGCCTTTTGATAATATTTCACATATTATATTTGTCCTTACATTTGCTTAATTACCATAAAATCTCCAATAGAAATAATGTCAAGAGCGAACAAAGTGAGTTCATTTTACTCTTGATATTATTTTTATTGGAGATTAAAATTACTTTGCAAATGTTATAGCACGAATTTTTAAGTTTTTTCGTGATATAAAATTCCATAGGACGAAAATTTCAATTTTTTCGTTCTATAAATTTTTATAGGACGGATTTTTCTATTTTTTCGTCCTATAAAAAATAAGCATCAGCACATATCTACTGACACTTACTTAAATAAAGATTCTCTATAACTCATTTTAATAAATTCTTTGTAACATTTGAAACACTTAACTTTGTCCTCATATCTACTAACCAACACAACTTATCCCTCTTATGTTCATGGTAGATACATTCTCAAAATTCCTAGTTTTTCAAGTGTTTTGCTCAATTTTCTCAAAAATAATTTATGTGTTTCCACTTACCACTTAAGCAATTACTTTAACTTTCACACCCAAATTTTGATGTTTTTCTTTCCCAAATCTGCCTTTTGACTCAAAAGTTATAATCTCTGAAACCATATTAAAATCAAGTATTACCTGACTTGTTTTAGCTGTAGCACTGATACGCACTCCACATGAGCTTACTATTGTCGGTTGCAGTGTCTAAAACAGGTTGTGTGCTGTTAAAGTGATATATCTACCAACCACAGTACAGTACTATTATAAATTGTAATTTATATTTTGGCTATACTTTTTAGAAATCATTCTAATTATTTTTGTCTGATAATTTCTTATTATCTTCTATGTATTGATAATTCAAACTATTTTTATTACTAATAATAGATTCTCCAAGTTTCTCTTCTAAATTATCACGAGCTGTTTTAGCAACCTCTCCTCCTGCTTTGGCAATTTTTCTATTTGCTTTTAATCCTTGTGGTCTATGCTTTCTAGCTAATTCTCGAGTAGCAATTTCACCCAGATCAGTAAGCGCGACTTCAACATCTGTCATATTATCTCTTAAAGATTCTTTTCTAATATTTTTAAATTCTTTATATTCTGATGCTTTCATGCCAGACCAAGCTTGATAAATTTCATTTGTTAAAACTGCAAATTCATAACCATCTTTAATTCCATTTTCTTTCCATATATCTGTTAATTTATTTCTATCAAGTATTCCTTTTAACCTTGCTTCTATCCATTTATCTGAATAACCACGATTTCTATAATAATCTATTGCTCTTTTTATTGCAATTTCAGGATCAAAAACTTCATCTATTCTTTCTTTTCCCATTTGTGCTAACCATAACTTAAACGGTTCTGCTTTTGGACTTGGTACAGATTCAATTAACCTTAAAATTCCTTTTGTATCTAATGTGTCTGTTAAATAACTTTTTCCATCTTTTGCTTTTAATTTCAGTTGTCGACATTTTGTCGATAACTCACTTTTTTCTTCTTCTGACATTCTCTTCTTTAATCTATACCAATAATCATTAGGATTATTACTATCTGTAAGTGATTTTATAACATCTACTACACTAAAATAATATTCTTCTTTTTCAGCATCCCATATACTTCTTATTTCTTTACCTTCAAAAAGATTTGAAATTGTTTCTAATTTATTATCCATATTCAATTATCTCCTTTAGAATAAAAGTATTTTTTATCCATGATTTAGTTCACTCGGTGAACTTTTCCTTGAAAATGGGTTCATTTAGTGAACTTTGGCACTCTGAAAGGCATTTTTTGTGGGTTCATTGGGTGAATTTCTGCATCACTTTTGCATAACTTTTTTGTTCTTTTATTAACTCTAGAAGGCTTATCCTTCTATGTGTATAGGAGATGTGTTAATCATCTCTATCCTGCCTTTAGTTCCATTTGTTATTTACTATATTTTGTCTTATCGATTCCAATCCGAATCACTTCTTTGTTTAATTTTAGATATACTGCTCTCCAATACTCCTAATCTTTGATTAAAATAGTCAAAATATCGTTGTCTGATTCTTTCTGGTATTTCTATTCCAGATGTAGTTTCTGCTTCTTCTATTGCCTTTTTTACATCAAATGATTTTGCTATTCTTTGCATATATTCTCCAAAATTTTTATAATTGAAAAAATGTGTGACAAAAGATAATAAATCATTTTTGCTTTCATCGCCATTTACCCATCTCTTTATACCAAAATCTGGCACCATAGTACTATGATCAGGGTCCCATAACGGTGCCATTCTAAAAGTTCCATTTTCTTCTTTTATTATTCCAGTATTTTCTAGTTTTTCATCAGATTGTTCTATAAATTTATTTAGGAAACATTGTTGCAAAAATTTTCCTTGAATACTTTCTATTTCATCTCTTGATACATTTCTAGCAGAAAGATAACTTTCTATATCTGTTAAAGAACTATTTATATCTAAATCCTCAAAATACCCTACATCCATGTCCATTATATCTATATCAGCATACTTAGTTAAATCAAACATGTCTGTTCCATATATTATATTTTCATCTTTCTTTAAGAAACTTGGAGACAATAAGTATAATTCTGTTCCTTTAGTACATACTATATATTCTGCTGCCTCTACTCCAAACTGTTTTGCGATTTGTGGTACTACTAGATTATTGTACATTAGAATTTCATCTTCTGAACTTGACATTCTTTTCAAGAAATACATATTTCCATCAGGAAGTATAATATACCCTAATGCATGATGTCCTGCACCATGTTGTTTTTGAGCATGAATATATGGTATTTTATCTATACATATATGTCCTTCATCATCTTTATATTCAGAGCTTTGTAAAAAATATCTACTTTGTCCGTTATATCTTTTAAATTCTTCGTAAAAATTTATTAGCTTCATTATTCGTTCTTTTTCCATATGAGCAATATAATTATTAATTGATTCATAATCTATATTTAACAGTTTTTCTAACCACCTTATAAAACTATCTTCTATTTCTATATCATATATCTTCAATATAATTCCACCTTCTAATTACTATCTTTTATTTAAACACATTCTACTTCTACCATAAAATCCATAATTTATCAACGAAATAATTATTGGTTACAAAACATATTTATCCTTACATTTGCTTAACTACCACAAAATCTCCAATAGAAATAATGTCAAGAGCGAACAAAATTGTCTAAATTTAATTCTTTCTTAAATTCTTCCTCTGTTGGCAAATATAATTTGTATTTTGAAGCAAATATTTGGTTATTATCTTCTGGCAAAGTATATTTCACAACTTGTTCACTCTTATCTGCACAAAGTACAATTCCAATTGGCGGATTATCTCCTTCATTCATCATTTCCCTTGTATAGTAATTTACATACATTTGCATTTGTCCTATATCTTGATGTGTTAAATCTCCTAGTTTTAAATCTATTATTACAAAGCATTTTAATATATAGTTGTAAAATACTAAATCTATAAAGAAATGTCTACCATCAAATGTTATTTTTTGTTGTCTTGATACAAAAGAAAATCCTCTTCCTAATTCTAATAAGAATTTTTGTAAGTGGTCTATTATTGCTTGTTCTAAATCTTTTTCATAGAAACTTGTTTTTCCTTCTAAACCTAAAAATTCTAATACATAAGGATCTCTTATTATATTCTTAGGTTCTACTTTTTCTGGTAATCCTATTTCTTTTGCTACTGCTTCCTTATCTTGACTTGCTAATAATCTTTCATAATAGAATGTTCCTATTTGTCTTTTTAATTGTCTTACACTCCAATTAGATTTTACACATTCATTAGCATAAAATTGTCTAGATTTTTCATCTTCAATTCTCATTAATAAGTTATAATGTGACCAACTCAATTCGCTAGACAGTGTCTGGCGAATTGGAAATGTACGATAAAATTGCCTCATATTTTTTAAATTTGCAACTGTAAACCCTTTTCCAAATTCACTTGTTAACTGTTCTGATAGATATTCTAATAGTTTCTTACCGTATTCCGCTCTATCATTTTCTCCACATGCCTTATGTATTTCTTGTCCGATTTCCCAATACGCTTGCACCATTGCCGAATTTACTACTGTATATACTTTTGATTGTGCTGTTAGCACACTATTTCTAATTATTTTGTATGATTCTTCTGGTTGTATTGTTATTTTGTTATCAATCATATAATTCCTCCTTTTTTTCAATTAAAAAATCCTTTAAGGAATTATCAGCATTTCTTAAATACTTACAATAAAATCCGCATTCACTTCCAATCTGCATAATTCCTATATATGGTTGTCCATTGTTATACAAACTTTTATGTGCATCCATCATTATTACATTAGGTTTAGTTCTAATTTCATATGTTAAATCCGCTTCTACAATTTGTATCAAAGCAATTCCATGCTCTTTTGCGTATTTGATTGCTCCAATTTGAAAATTTGATGTCGATATTAATACTCCTTTATTTGCTCCTATCGCTCTAATCTTATCATATAAAATTTGGACTTTTTCCCTAGTTATTGGACTTTTATAATGCTTGCATTCAACTAAAGTAACATATCTAACACCCATTACTTCAAATTGTATCTTTCCATCTATCTGATAATTTCCATCATTTTTCTTTATTATAACATTATGTTGTATCTCTAAATTTTCTAATCCTTTGGTCTGTTCTCTAAGAATATCTAAAGAATATTTTTCAAATTCTTCTGGTGTCATGTCATAGAAATGTTCTTTTGTTGGTATAAACATTATAATCCTCCCTTATATAATTTAATTACATATTATTTTTTACTTATGCCACTCTTTTTCTAATTGTTCAAAGTTTATATTTTTCCATTCTTCTTTCCATAAATCAAAATATGGAATATCAGTTGATGATGGTTTATTAAGGCATTCTTCAATTTTTACAAGAGATGGCACTACAATTGAATCTCCAATAATTAAAGCTTCTCCTGCTTGCAAACTTTGTATTTTATCAATCATTCCTCCCATTGTGTCTGGCAATAATTTTTTCACATAATTTTGGTCATTCGGATTTGTTAATCTCATTGCTATAAAATTATTGCACTGTGAAAAAATTGTTTCTGATATTTCAGAAGGTCTTTGACTTGACAATAATAATGTAACTCCATATTTTCTTCCTTCTTTTGCAATCCTCTCAATAGAATTTCTTGAAGCCCTAAACTTAGATAATTCACTTTTTGGAACATATTTATGTGCTTCTTCATATACCAATAATATTGGTATATCATTACTTATCGCTTCACCGCTCTTTTCTATTTCTTTTAATCTTTTATAATAGTACCCATATTCAAATATAATTCTTGAAATTAATGACACTGTAATGCTTAAAACTTCAAAAGGAACACCACTTAAATCAAAAATGACTACATTACTTTCATTGTTTTCTTTATACCCTAATAAATTTTTTAAAGTTTTTCCAAAAGTTATTCTCTTTGATTTTTCTCCTAATAAAAAACTATACCTTTTATCATTTATCTTATTTTCCAATCTATTTAAGAAATTAATAAATCTTCCGTTTTGAGTATTTGAAGTAGTTCCATCACAAGCTTTTACTTGTTTTTTAAATAAAACTTCTTCTCCTTCCTCTTCAAGGTGTATTTCTTTTCCTTCATCAATCCATTCTACTTTGTTTAATTTCTTGCTATTTTTTTCATTGTTTCTGTTTTCAATATATGTAACTACTTCATTTATATCAAAAAATACTGGCATATCATAATGAATCTTATCTATTTCATCTTTATTATATAGTTTTTTGTTTTTTACTATTGCTTCTTTCAGAATATTCCTCTGATTATAATCATTCGCTTCTGTATCTATAAGTAATTCTTCTAACTCTTCACTATTTAATAACCAATATGGAAGATTTAAAGAATTTATGTCAATATATGTCGCATTTGGAAAAGCTCTCCTATATTCAGAATGTATATCAAATATTATTACATGAGAATTATTTAAACGATAGTCTCCATTTTTTTCTTCCAGTGCTTTTTGAATAATTTTAGCTATTGTATTTGATTTTCCCGAACCAGTTGAACCTACTATTGCAATATGTTTATTAAAAAATTTATTTCCGTCTACTGGAACTAATATGTTATTTGCATTGACTAATTTCGAGAAAACAAATTTATTCTTCTCCTCTATATTACTTATATAGATTTTCTTAATACTTTCTTCACTCGCAGGCTCTGCCGTCTTAGGAGGAATTGCAATAGAATCTCCTCCTCTTATAAATTTATCTCCCTTTAAAATTCCTAATGGTCTGGACTGTAGCTTATAAAGCTTATTACCATTTTCATTTACAATAATAGAAAAATTTTCTATTACTGATATAATTATTGAATTCTCATTATCATATATCTGTAAATACGATCCTACTTTTAAGCTACTGTCAACATAAGCATAATCTTCTATTCTATCTATTAAAACTTCTATTTTGTCTGGGTATACAGATACAACTTCAGCTTGTAATTTATTTTCATTCTCCATTAGATTATCTCCTTTATTTCATTTATATCTTTTATTTGAATTTTTATATGTTTTATCTTTTCATTTTCACAACTAAAAAACGGATTATTATAATAGAATTGATATATCTCTTTTGTTTTTTTAGTTTCTCGTATTATGTCATCTATAAATTCCACTTTATTTATAAATTTTATCTTAATGCCATTGTTGTAATCTGCCTTTTTACACATTTCTTCTATATTAAATTCAGCTCCATCAAAAAGAAACCCATCTATAAATTTTATCCCATCATTATATAGTTCTTTTTTCAACTCAATTAATTTTTCTTTATTGTAATTATTTATAAAAATATATGGACAATAAGAATTGCTTTCTCTTTTTAATATTTTTGTCCATTTTTTTATAATACAATTAATAGCCTCTTTTAATTCAAATTTATCTTCATCTCTTGATTCTATTAGAAATAATCTTTCATTAGGTGAAACATTTGTATATGTAAAATAGTCATTTCTTAATTTTTTTAGTAAACTTTTTCTTCCCATATACTCATTAATCCAACTATTGAACATAATTTCTTTTTTATTTATTCTACCTATAAAATTTCTTTTGCTTATTCTTCTATTGTTTACTTTTGATTGTACTGCTAGTTTTACAACTTCATTGATAGCATTTCCATAATAAAAATTTTCTGCATCATTCTCAGTACAACTAAATTGTTTCATTAATAATTTTATTACAATACTTTTTTGCTGTTGATAATCTATATCTACTAATTCAATTTTTAAAGATTTAATAAATTTTTCCAAATCCTCATTACTAACATTTAACTCTTCATATACCTTATGCTGTTTTCCATTCTCTTTATATTCTAGGAAATTACTCTTTAAATATTCTATATCCAATGGTAATTTTAGTTTTTCATTTCCCGACTTAAAATATGCATACAAAGTATATTTATACTCTGTTCGAGCATTTTCTACAAAATCTTTTAGTAAAAAGATAATTGCTTTTTTTATCTGTGAATGATTATATTCTAATGCCTCATGATACTTGCATTGTATTGTTTCTATTTCATTTGTTTTCTCTATATCTATATCTTCTATTCCTTCAATAGTTACTATATTATCGTCGTTAGTTTGCTTAAAAATTTCTATTATTGTTTTATCGAACTGGTAAAAATATCCTAATATTGTTTCACTTGCATTCCTAGATTTCATAAAGCCTCCATTGTTTATTTTTCTCACATTTTATCATAAAAATGCAAAAAAAGAAAGCCTTTTGACAAAGACTTCCAATTTAAGTTTTACCTCTAAACATTTTTATTAATTAATCACACAGTGTGTGGCGAATTTATATCATCTTTTATTCATCTAACATTAATTTAGTTTTTTTATCTTTTAATCTTTTTAATTGTTCTTTTTCTATTTGTTTAATACTCTTCTCTGGTCTTGGTAAGTCTTCTGGCATTGTTCCTCCAATATCTTCTATTGCTTTTCTTACTTTTGAACCAACTTCATAATGTGTAGCAGTTGCTTTGCTACAACTATGTACTTTATCTTTTTTTAGTTTTTCTTCTGTTTGTGATATTCTAAATAAATTAGCAATTAACTCTGTGCTACCCATAAAATCAAGTATCTTTTCATTATCTTTTAAGTTCTTTCTTTTATGAATGTCATCTACTGTTAATCCACCATATAATCCCATATATCCTGCATTTTGAAATTCTGCATATTCCTCATTTGTTATTACACCTGCATTATGTGCCGCTTCTAATAACATTTGATTCCATTGTTTTATATCACCACGAATTACTAATCTTTTGTTGTCTTCATCTAATTGATTAAAATAATCTGCTACTTCTTGCCTTCGTGTTTGAATTGCAAAATAAGTCTGACCTAATGCAATGACTTCTTTTCTCGGATCTCCATTTTGTACAATTAAATAGCAAGCATATCTTGATAATTCATAATCAGTCACTTTTTTCTGTGTTGCACCTGCTTCAACGATTTTGCTGACCTCAGCAAAATCGTATTCTATATTTCTTCCGCTATTTTGACATGCAAGTTTTGCTCTATCAATTACTTTCGCAAAATTTCTCCATTGTACATATTGTAAAACTTCACTTAACTCTCTTGCATTCCAATATTCCGTTCCATCTTCTCTAATCTTTTTTATTTCTTCAAAATTTTTGTATTCTTCTGCTTGTAAATTACTCAATAATATCATCTCCTGTTTTTATATATACATATATTACTAAACATTTGTTCTTTTGTCAAGCGTTGTTTTATATTTTTGATTAAATTTCATATAACTAAACAACAAAAATTCCAGTGATTTCTCACTGGAATTTTTACTTTATGTATCCTAATTTAGGAAACATTCTTTTAAAGTACCTATTTACATTTTGAATTATTATAAACTATATCTATTATTTTATCTATAATAGATAGTTCATCTCTACAACGCTCAAGATTTGTGTTTTCAAGCGCTTTACAACCACCTTGGCACATCGGTAATATTTTGCAAGAATTACATTTTTCGGGTAATTTCTGTGTTAAACAAGATAGCAACTCAGCATTGCTTATCTTAATACCTTCATACACATTACCTATAGAATGTTGTTTCTTACCTATTAACCTATCACATCTATATATCTCACCATCTGGATCAATAAAATATGAATGATATCGATAAGCATCACAAATTGTACCAATTTGCCCTAATTCAAAGACATCATATTCTAATTTATAAAGTTTCTCGTAAACATTACTTAAAATCCATCTCATTTCTTCCGATTGATAAGATAACAACGAACAATCTTCTTTAGAACCAGATATTGTACTAGGTGATATGGTAAATAACCCAGATTCTTTATAGCATTTAAATCTTTCATCAAGATATTCTATAAGCATCAGTATTTCATCATAATTTGTTTTTGAAATATTTAATCTGATACAAACAAAAATTTCTCGTTTCAAACACTTTTCAATGTTTTTACATACTGATGAAAAATTATTTTTATTGTTATAATAATTCTTTATTTGATTATATCTGTTTTTCAAACCGTCCAATGTTATTTGAACATCGAATATATTACAGCAATAGAATAAGTCTAATACATCATCTGTTATTAAAGAACCATTAGTTGTTATAGAAGCTGTATAGTTTTCTCTACCAAAATGATTTATAAGCTCAAAACTAACATATTTTATAACTTGCTGTTCAAGAAGTGGTTCTCCTCCAAACCATCTGATATTAACTTTTTTTGCTCCATACCGTAAAGATATGGATTTGATAAAGTTAATTACACTTTTCATTGTTTTTTCGTTCATACGGTTTTGAGTTACTCCCTTTTGGAAACAATATTCGCATCTTGCATTACAAAATAATGTTGGAGTAATTGTAAAACTTATACACTCACTTTCCTTTCTAAGAGCCTCCTTTTCTCTAAGCTGTCTTTGAAACTCAATTTGATTCTCATTTTCTGGTACCAAAAATCTCCCTTCAAGTAATAAGTTAGTATTTGGATACTTTAATAGCTCTTCAAATCTGTTTGCTTCCCAAAGCTCAAATTCTTTTGGTTCCAAGTGACACATTATTCCATGTTCATTATCTGGACAAAACAGTAATGCTCCTCCATCATCTAGAACCCGAGTTGTGATAAACATTGATTTTTTCATTTTTGTGCTTTCATCTTTTGATATAAGATACTTTTTCATGTTAATTCTCCTTAAAATTATTTTTTGAGATATCTATATAAATTGGCTCTTGACCAAATTTTTAAAAATACATATTAATATTATATAACAAAATTATGTAAAACGCAATAGATGTTTTTTTGAAATACTATAGAAAAAGCTCCCTAAGGAGCTTTTAATGTAAAGATAAGTTTTATTTTTTATTCGCTCTGTGGTCCGTAGACATGTAGACCGTTTACCAACTTGCATTTTTTATTTTAATTTTTCTTTAATTTTTTAAGAATTTTAATAATTTTTTAGACTATTTTTCAACACCAGTAGAGGTGTCCTTTTTACTTATTTTTCAATACTTTCCTTGATTTCTAGTACCGAACAACACTCCACGTGACTTGTCCATTGTCGGTTGCAGTGTATAAAATAGGTTGTATGTTGTTAAAGTGATATGTCTACCGACCACAGAACACATTTATTTAAAGATAATCTACTATGTTTTCAAAAGTATCAAATCCATTTTCTACATTTATATGTAATTTTCCTTTTTCGATATATTTAATTAAACATTATAGATTGATAAAATTTTCCACCAATTGCTGTTAAATTAACATATTTATCTGTTCGTGAGCTATAAGCCGCACTACTAATAACCATAGATTTTGTGGCAGTATTTACAAGTCCTAATGATGTCAATCTATCAATAGGATATAGTAACATTCCTGTAGTATCTTTTACTTCTCCGCTATATATTGCACCTAAATATTTCACATCACCTATAAATATCATCCTTACAATCTCTGAAAACTCACAAAATTCAGCCCAAGTTATTTTTTCATTAACATAGTTTCTAAACAAATTAGCTAACATAGTAGATTTTTGTAATTCTACATTATTATTTAAAATTATTAGTATTCTCCCTAGCTCTTCTTCTGCTTTTTTACTATCACTATTTATCTCATTACGATATTTTTCTAATTTTTCAACATCAATTTTACCTGAATTAAAATATTTAATAAAATTTAATGTTTGTCTAAGCAAATTTCTATCATGTATATTTTGAGCAGTTTTAGTAACGCCTATTAAAAAACCTACAATAGGGAAATCCTTAAATAAACCATCATCTAATAAACTATCAATACCTAATTCTGCAACATCACCTAAAACTTCTATCGAATCAGAAAATAACGAATCTTTAAAGCTGGGAATTATTTTATCCATTTTATCACCTCTTTGTGTATTATTATAACTTAATTTATTAAAACTAAACCTTAATATTTATATGATACATATTATACATAAGTTTGCTATTTATGTTATACCATATTCTAACTAAATTCTCAACTCATTTCAAATACCCTATTATAAAAAACAAAAAGAGAAACCGAAGTTTCTCTTTTTGCTATAGCTGTCATTCAATTAGTCATCAATGTCTTCTTTAAGATAAGTAGAAAATTTCTCCACTTTATCTTTCACTTGAAGATCATCATCCCAAGCCTTTTTCCATTTGCTTACTACATAATCCGGATTGTCCCTAGCTTCTCCGAGAGTTACAGTTACGGTAATGGTATTAAAAGTAAACGTAACCCATTTTACATTAACAAATGTAGAAGTATGATGAAAACATCCTGAAATAATTTCAGCAAGATCATAAATTGTCATACTTCCCATAGGAGCTGTTATTTTAAGGACTCCATTCATGGGTGCAAATGAATTGATAATAAATGTTTTTCCGACATCAGTTATAACTTCTGCTCCATCTGTATTAAGACTTGTGATTCTAACAACAGTTGCTTTTGACATAGCTATTTACCCTCCTTGTTATTACTTCGGAGGACTGTGCCTCCGAAAATTTATTTTCAAAGGCAACAATATATTTTGTTACGATATGTATTATATCATGATTAACATAATTTTTCAAGAAATTATTATATTAATAAGAAAAAAATAGTATAAAAGATTTTAATCTTTATACTATTTTTTCAATTTTATTCAATTTCTTTCATGATAAGTTATCTGCTTTTTTGAATTTCGATAAGTCTTTTCATTGCTTCATATTTAATTTGGTGATACTTATCTTCTGCCAATAGCACTTTCTTTAATATAGATTGGTCATTAAGCTTTTTTATTGCCTCATATCTTGCTTCAGCTGTAGTATCAGTCAAAGCTATTTTGCCTAATACTTCTTGGTTAGTAATCCTTGTTATTGCTTCACATCTTACATAATCTGTTTTATCTGATAAAGCTACTTTTTCTAAGACTTCCTGGTCATCAACTTTTTTCACGGCTTCATATCTAATCAGCGGTGTTTTACCACATAAAGCTATTTGACCCAATAATTCTTTATCAGTAAGCCTTCTTACCGCTTCTAATTGCACTATATCCTCCTTATCTTTTAATGCAACTATTCTCAATGTTTCTTGATCGGTAAGTCTTTTTACTGCTTCTTTTCTATACTCATAACCTCGATTTGTTAATGCGATTTGTTTTAATTCATCCTGATAATCTATAAGTCGGTCAAATGCTGTTTTTCCATAGCCCATAAGCGAATCATTAAAAACAAACTTTAAGGCAATTTCTGCTAAGACTTTGGAGTCGGTAATAAATTCCATTGCTTCCAATCTAAGAATCCAACTTTCATCATTTAATGCAACTTTTTTTAATATATCTTGGTTAGTAATTCTTAAAATCGCTTCAAGTCTCACTTCCAAAGACTTATCCAGCAACGCCAATTTTTCAAGTTCTTCCTGAGACAACTCATCATAATTGTAATTTTTCATTTGTTTCTTCCTCCTTGTAATACACGGAGGACTGTGCCTCCGAAAATTTATTTTCAAAGGCAACAATATATTTTGTTACGATATGTATTATATCATGCTTGACATAATTTTTCAAGAAATTATTAAATTCCCCATAGAAAAAGCTCCTTAAGGAGCTTTTAATGTAAAGATAAGTTTAATTTTTTAATTCGCTCTGTGGTCCGTAGACATGTCGACCACTTACCACCCTTATTTTTTTATTCTATTTTTTCTTTAAATTTTGACCAATTTTATGACTTTTTTTACCCTATTTTTTATACTAGTAGATGTGTCAATTTTTCGCTACATTTCAGTACTTTCCTTCAATTTTAGTACGGAACAACACTCAACATGTGTCGCTGTTTTTCTGTAGATTGTTTTTATTTTCTTCGTTGTTTACCTGTAGATAGTCTTTATAATTTATATTACTTTCGTTTCTTAATACAAAAGTTATTGATTTAGGATCTGAATTATTTTTCTCATCATATCCCCCAAGTATAACTTGTTTTACTAAAATTTCAAAAGCATCTTTATCAAATTCTGTTATTATCTTGCCGTTTTCAAGATACTTCTTTAACTTGTTTAGACTAAGTTCTTTACTTTGTTTGTTTTCTTCCTCTAAAATTAATTTTTCTTGTTCTAAATTTAACTGATTGATTTTATTTTGTATTTTTTCTTTTCTCTCTAAAAATGTTTCTCTATCTATGGCATTTTCTATACTTAAATCAATTAATTTATTCATTTTAGATTTAAGTATTCCTTTTTCATTTTCCATATTTTTTATTAACTTTTCTGTTGAATTTTGAGTTATTATATTATTCATCCTTAATATGAATTTGTTTATAATATCTCCTTTGTCATTGCATAATATTTGATATACTTCTATAAAGCATTTTTCAATAATACTTTCTCTTATTGCCTTGCATTTAGGACATTCTTGTTTTCCTTTTTTAACAAATTTCATACAATGCCATACTGCTGTTTGATTTTTTGTTCCTGAGTTCCAATTTCTTCTTGTTAAAATAGTTCCACAAAATCCACAATAAATTCTACTGCTAAATGGATATTTTCTACTATAATTTGCTTTTATTTTTCCTTTTCCTCTTGCTCCTGCTCTCTTCTCTAAAATATTCTTTACCTTTTCAAATAACTCTGGTTCAATTATTGCTTGATGATGGTCTTTTATGTAATATTGATTTTCTTCTCCCATATTTACAACTCTTTTATGAGTTATCGGGTCTGTTGTATATGTTTTCCCTTGTAGTACATCACCTTTGTATTTTTCATTTTTAAGTATTCTTCTAACTGTTGAATCACTCCAAGTGGTTAATCCTTTTGGTGTTTGATATTTCATGTTTGTTAGTTCTCTTGCAATAATCCTTGAACCTACTCCTTGTGCATACCTATTAAAAATATATCTTATTATTTCCGCTTCTTCATGATTAATAGATATACTTTTATTTTCTTTATTATAGTTATAACCCAAACAGCCATTATACCCAATTAGTTCTCCTCTTTGTTGTTTCATTTTTAGTCCTAATTTAACATGTGCTGATATTGTTTCACTCTCTTGCTGTGCAACTGAACTTAATATAGTTAATAATAATTCTCCTGCCATTTCTAGAGTATTAATATTTTCTTCTTCGAATAGTATTGCTACATTTTTCTCTTTTAGCATTCTTACATATTTAAGAGTATCTAATGTATTTCTTGCAAATCTTGATATAGATTTTGTAAGTATTAAATCAATTTTCCCAGACATAGCGTCTGCTATCATTCTCATAAAATTACTACGTTTGTAATCTTGTGTTCCTGATATTGATTCATCTGCATACACTTCAACTAACGACCATTCTAATTTTTGTGATATCTTTTCATTATAATATTTTACTTGTGATTCAAAACTATTTAATTGGTCTTCAGAATCTGTACTTACTCTTGCATATGCTGCTACTTTCAGCCTTTCATTTATTTTTAGTCCTGTAGTTCTATCTATTCTTCCTTGTATTTTCTCTATAACTTGAACTTCCATTAATCCTCCATTCCGTTAGAGAGAACCCTGTTTGGATTATACACTATTTAAAATATAAAATCAATCTCATATCCTTCTAATTTATATTCTCTAACAATGCTCTCTTTTGCCTGTTTATATGTTTTTTCATCTATAAAATTATCTTTGTGTAGCCTATTTAATAACACGATTTCTAAACTACCATTTAATAAATTACAATCTATTTTTATCTTTTGTTTCTCCATAGTGTATCTCCTTATACACTTCGAGTATTTTCTAGTACATCTATGATATATTCTTTAATCATCTTTTTATCTATTCCTTTAAAATATTTTTCTATTTCTTCTTGTGTAAATCTTACTTTGATTCTTTTCTCATTTTGATATTTATCAATTTTATCTTTACTTAATATGTATTCTTTACATAGCATTTTACAGTTATAATAATCTTCTTTTATTCTTTGTGCTAAGCTGTCTGTAATATTATAATTATAGTTTTCAATTATTTTACAGATTATAAATTGATTTTTATCATCTATAAAACTTATATGCTCTGCTGAATTTACTCCTAATTTCTTTTTATTAACTAAGTCTTGTAATTCAGGTATTAAATAATTTAATCTTAAATATCTTTGCAATGTTCCATTACCTATGTTTTTTTCTTTACAGACTAAAATCCTATTTTTATTGTACTGCTCAAAACACTTTTTTAGTTCTTTTGCTTTTCCCATTGGTGTATTTTTAATTACACTAGAAGTATTAAAATCATTTTCCGTTATATCTTTAATATCTTCTATCTCTTGCTCATAATCCTCTCCTAGCATTTCTAAAACTTCTTCCTTAGTTATGTAGGTTAAATCTGCTCTACTTAAAATAGTTTTTAAACTAGCCTTCTCCTTTGATAGTTGTTTAATCTTTTTGATTTCCTCTTTCTTGTAATAATTTAATAATAATTGATTTGTTTCTGCCATACGCAAAACCTCCATATAATATATTTAAAAAACAAAAAGCAAGAAAAAAAGCTAGATTTCTCTAACTTAGTTTCTTGCTTTCAATTTTTCATATTAAAATATTATCACCTTGTTTTTTATATGTCAATGAACGTTTTTTGAAAGAATTTTGAAAGTTTATATCTTGTCTCGTGAAAAGAATTTAATATAATTTACTAAATACATTAAATGTATTTTTAATACTAGTTATGTATTTTATTTATATAAATTTATCATTTTCGCCTTACAATCTAGTTATATCAACCATTACATCATTTTTCATTGTTCTGTACTTTTTCTGTATTATTATATTAATTACAGAATGCTAGAAAGCTTGTCTTTCTATGTGTTTAAGTGATACATTCTGTATCACTATCCTGCCTTTTGATAATTTTTAAATAAGTAAAAGAATTACTAGTTTGTTTTAATGTTTTATATAATAAATATATTATATATTTATATTACATAAAATAAGTAGGTATACCCAAAAGGCACACCTACTTATTTTTGTTATTCTTCTTGTTGCTTGCCATTATAATCAAACAATGTTCTTCTTGCTCCATTTCCTCTGTAAGCAATCAAAACTTCATGGAAAGGTTCAATTCTTCTCCAAACACATTCGAGAATAGTACTTCCATCGTATTTGAAAAATCCTTGTAACCCATTTCTTGATACCAAGATCCCATGCTCATATGGAATGATTTTATTCCATTCACATGGTAAAATCTGATTACCTTCATAATCAAAAAGTGTAATTTGTGAATGTTTATATGGTAAAATTAAATCTCCATTTAGGACTATTTTGTCCCATTCACAGTCCAATATCTTTCTGAAGGTAATTCCGTTGTACATTCCGTAAAGACCGTTTTTCTTTACTACAATAGCATTTGCTTTTATGGTAATAGTATCAAATGAATCATTTAATACATTTTCACCTTTTTCGTTCCGAAGTATCTGTTCAATTTTCAACACTAGAAGAACCTCCTTATAGAAATAGAGGAGAGAATAGAAATTTCTATAATCTCCTCTATAGTGTACTAACACTTACTGCCTAATTGTCCGGATAGCATCCTCAAGAGAAAGTTTCAACTGTTCGCCAGTCTTCATATCCTTCAACGTGTACAGACCAGTTGCTCTTTCTTCCTCGCCGATGATGATAACAAACGGAATACGCCACTTGTCAGCATATTTCATTTTTTTCTTCATCTTGCCACCTTCAAAGTAGATGTCCGTGTTAATTCCAGCTGCTCTCAATGCACTTGCAACTTGCAAGCAGCAATCTACATCTGAATCCATCGGAATGATAAGAACATCAGATACAGATTCTCTGTCTGCTTTTACTGCGTCCATCTGAGTCAACTGATAGAACAATCTTGTCAAGCCTATGGAAATACCCACACCCGGCAATTTCTTGTCAGTGTAATATTCAGCAAGGTTGTCAAAACGTCCGCCAGAGCAAACACTTCCGATTTTTCTGTAGTCGTTCAGGAAAGTCTCATATACAGTTCCAGTATAATAATCCAATCCTCTTGCGATTTTCAGATCAATCGTAAAATACTGCTCAGGAACACCCAAAGCGCGAATGTATCTAACTACATCCGAAAGCTCCTGTACACCAACATAGAATGTCTCGTCTGTTACGCCAAGCTCATTCAATGCAGAAAGTTTTTCATCAACAGTTCCGTCAATAGAAACAAAATTGATGATAGCATCAATTGCCTCAGCATTGATAACCATAGCTTCAAGCTCGCCCTTTACTGCATCTTCACCGATTTTCTCGATTTTGTCAATAACACGCAGAATATCTGCGGCCATATCAGACAAACCAAGACTGCCGAATAACCCGTTCAGGATTTTGCGATTGTTGATGCAAATAGTGAAATTGTCGAAACCGAGTTCTTTGAATGTGTTATAGATAATGCTAGGGATTTGAGCATCATTAATGGTACTCAATTCGCCATCCCCAATAATATCGATATCACACTGATAGAATTCACGGTATCTGCCCTTCTGAGCTTTTTCACCACGATACACCTTACCAATCTGGTATCTCTTGAACGGAAAAGCCAAATCGTTGTAATACTGTGCAACATATTTGGCAAGCGGTACAGTAAGGTCAAACCTCAAAGACAGGTCGGAATCGCCTTTGGTAAAGCGATAAATCTGCTTTTCAGTTTCGCCTCCTGCTTTTGCAAGAAGTACCTCAGAAAGTTCAATGACAGGGGTGTCCAACGGAAGAAATCCAAAACGTTCATACGAGCGCTGTATGGTTTCTTTCATTTGGTCGAACTTAACCTGATCATTAGGGTTTAATTCCATAAAACCAGGCAATGTTCTGGGTTCTACTTTGTTAGCCATATTCATAGCTCCTTTCAAGTTTTTTTGTTTTGTGTTAGTATGAAAGAGACTATTGTCCCCTTCAAAATGCAATTTTGCACACACATATTTTACTATATTTTACATAATATGTCAACATTTTGTTGATTTTTTTTTACTTATATGTTAAAATTATTCATATACATTTTTGTATATTATATTTTTTAGAAAGGAAGTATTTTCTTATGAAAGCCTGCATCAAAAATCTCGAGGACTTTACAGAGTATTCACGTATTTTCAAAGTCTTTGAAAGTTTCCCTTTCTTTGAGAAATGGACTGAGGAAGAAATTCGGGAAGAATTCGATTTAAACGTTGCCAACGGTCATATTTTCGGTTACTACGAAGATGGAACCTGTGTTGCATTTATTTCGATGAGAAATCAGCAGCCTAATGAACATCCTGTTCACTATGGTCATGAAAGTAAAGTGCTATATCTTTCAGATTTAGCAGTTCTTCCCAAGTATCGTCAGCGTGGTATCGCGACTCAACTTTTCGAACATGCACTTAACGTTGCTGTTTCTGAAGGGTATAAGTTTGCATATTTGCGTATCAACGATAACAACCCTATGGCATTTGACATTGCAAGAAAACAAGGATTTCGTAAAGAGCACGATTACTGCGAAATTGTAACTCGTCCTCATACCAGAGAGGCTTCAAAGCATCCTGAGGAATTCCGTATTTTTATGTCAAAAGAGCTCTAAGTCCATAAAACAATGGTATCGCTTGAGGTAATTAACTCCTGCGATACCATTTCTATATATCAATCATTATTCTTCTTGCACAATTGTCAGTTTTTATATTTCCTAATATACACGCACTTTCTATAATTCCCTTATTCAAAATAATTTTTGCTGTTATAATTTGATTCGATGGTTGAATAATATCAAGATTTTGACTTTTATTATGTTTTACAGCCTGTAATATTGCAACAGCAGTTGTTCCACTTCCACAAGCAGTTTCATAAAACAAAGTATTTATACTTTTAACCCATACAACTGGATGTATCTTTATTTTTTCATTTACATCTTCTATAAAAATAACCCCTATAGCCTCTGCGTCCCTTATTTTATACTCTTTCAATATATTCATTGCATTTGCTTTAATATTTTTTTTGTCTAATAAATATTGTTTGGATACATCTTTTTCTAATATTATATATTTAATACCATTCATTATAATTTCATAAATACCATTATCTATTGCATTTATAAAATCCTTACCCGAATATAACGGTATTTCAGACCATGCCCTTTTATTTTCATCTACTCCTGCTTTCATTACCATATTGTTAGAAACATTTATTCTAATTTCGCCTTTATTACCTTTCAAGTAATGATATGCAGCACTTCTTGTAGCATTACCACAAAATTCTCCTCCTGCCATATCTAGCTTAAATCTATCTAAACTTATAAATCCTACCTGCTCTATATTAGAATGTGTGCTCATAATTTTATCATTTAATATTTTCTTTGTTTGTTCATCAATATTACTACCTTCAACCAATGCTGTATCATTTCCACACGGACTATATAAATAATATGTAAATTCTTTTCTCATTATACTTTTCTCCTTTACGCAATAAAAAAAGTGCTTTGGCAATTTCTCACCAAAACACTCTTTTCAACATCTCTTTAATCATTTTTTGGTGATATTTTTTCCATGCTAAATAAAACCAAATGATGATGGTGTATTGCTGAAAATATTTTATTATTATTGATTATATTTAACATATTTATCACCTCTATTTATAATATTTGTATATTATACTATATAATTCTTCAAAAGTCAACTTTTTTATCTTCCTTCATCATCGTCATCTTGTATTCTACCTTGTACTGCTGTTGGTATTGATAATGCTGGAGCAACTGGTTTTGATTTTTCTAAATTTAATACTTTTTTCTGTATGTAATCTAATTTTCTTAATATAGTTGTATTGTCATTTTCATCTTGTTCAACTGGTATAGGATAAAACATTTCTTCAAATAAATTTACAATATTTTCTTCCCAGCTTTTAATTACTTTCTTTTTACTTTTTGTATCTGGTAATGATCCAACAAATTTTTCTATACTCCTTCCATTTAAAACAGGTCTAGTTTGTGAAGGAGTAACAGTATATGGAACTGTTCTATTTCCATTTCCCAAATCTATTGCACAAGGAGTATATAGGAAAGAATATTTGTCTTGTGGGAATACATATCTATACATATGGTCAAAATAATACTCATTTAAATGTCCTTTATTTACAAGCTCAATAACATTTTCTTTACTAACTGAATCCATAGGAGATTTTTTGTCCGTTATCCAACCTAGTTTTATTCTTGTGTCTTCTTTATCATATAAATATTTCATTCCTGTCAATTGTAATGCTGTATATCTTCCAATTTCATCGAAATTAGGAATTTCAGAAAATTCCGATAAAATTGCATCTACATATCCTTTAATATTATTAAATTCTCTTGAATTATGATAATTATGTGAAAAATTCAATTGATATTTATCTTCTAGGTGTAAATTTCTAATTAAATTTTGTACTATAAATTCTTCTTGTGCTATCAATCTTTTCCTTTTTTCTTCATCGATATTATATCCAACAGTAGAAATTTCGTGTATTACTTTCTTAAAGCCTAGTTCTCTTTGCAACCATAATGCTGTCAGTACAGTATTTAAAAATTCTACACCAAATCCAGAACTTGCTTCATTTACTGATGCTAATCCTGTTCCAAAATATAATGTACTATTTTTAATTTCATCTTTTGTAAGAGTTTCGTCTAAAAACATTGCTTTTCCAGTATTTTTGAAAGTCGAAAATGTTTCTAATCTTTTTCTTAAATTTTCCAATGTTACTCGCCCCTTACATTTATTATTAACATAATTACTTGTGCATTATATCATTTTATTATAGAAAAAGCAACATTTTTTCAATATTTTTTCATAAATCCTAATATAAATTTCAGTATAAAAAATAAGGTTGATTCAATCTGAATCAACCTCTTTTAGATGGGGTGGAATACGGGGTTTGAACCCGCGACCTCTGGAGTCACAATCCAGCACTCTAACCAACTGAGCTAATTCCACCACGGTTAGCATCTAAAAATATATTGAGAAATCCTCAATACTTCTCTATATTAACATACAAAAATAAAAATGTCAATACTTTTATGTAAATTTTTTCAAAAAATATAAAAAATTTACAATTACAAAATATTGACAAAAAAATGGGGTAGGATATGGGATTCGAACCCACGACCTCTAGTGCCACAAACTAGCGCTCTAACCAACTGAGCTAAACCTACCGGATATGTTTATTTTATATCATAAAATCCAAAATAAGTCAAGAAATTTTATGTTTTTTATCTAATTAAATAAAATCGAACAATATACAAATGAAATATACTTTCTCTATATAATTCCAAAAAAATAAAGCACCCAGAATTCAGGCACTTTACTTAGGATTCTCTTTAACTATTTATAATTTTTTTATACTTTTTTCATATATCTACTAATTGCACTCAACCTATTATGGTGTATTGAGCATAGATATATAATCTCTGTTTCTTAGTAATTCCAATTGTTTATTAGTTTTTAGTGGAAATTTTTTATATGTTTCCACACTCCATATCTAAAACAACCTTAACATTAATTTTAGAATTTTGTACTTTTTCTAGTCCAAATCTGCTTCTTTTATTAAACATCATTGTATCTTGAAAGCTAGTAAATTCAAGTATTACAGGTCTTTCTTCATCTCTAGCAACGCACAACACTCCACATGTGATGTATATGGAAACATGTCTACTGGTTGTACTTTTTTTATCTCGTATTTTTCTTCTAACTCTTTTAAATCTCTCGCTAATGTCGCAGGATTACAACTTATATAGATTATTTTTTCTGGTTGTAAGTTTTTTAATACTTGTATTGTTTTGTTATCTAGTCCTTTTCTGGGTGGGTCAACAAATACTACATTTGGTTTATCTTCTATTTTTTCTAGTATTTGTGGCAATACTTTTTCTACATCTCCTGCATAGAATTCTATGTTATCCACATTATTTATTTTAGCATTTTCTTTTGCATCTTCTATTGCTTGTTCTACTATTTCTATTCCATATACTTTTTTGAATTTCTTTGATGCAAATATTCCTATTGTTCCTATTCCACAATATAGGTCTAATGCTATATCCTTTTTCGGACGAGCACTGCTCGCCCCTACAGATTGTATTGCTGTGTTATATAATATCTCCGTTTGTATTGGGTTTACTTGGTAAAATGATAATGGTGATATTTTAAACTTATACTCTCCTAAAATATCATATATGTAACCGCTTCCAAATATAATTTCATTTTTATTCCCTAATATTACGTTTGTGTTTTTTGTGTTATAGTTCTTTACTATTGTTTTTATATTTGAATACTTATCTGTTAAGTATTCTACAAACTTCTTTTCTTTTCTAAAATTCTTGTCATTTACTACTATTGTAACTAATATTTCGTTTGTTTTTACTCCTATTCTAATTACAATATGTCTTACTGTTCCTTTTAGAGTTTGTTCATTATATACTGATATATTGTTTTCTTTTATAAACTTAAATATATCATTTGCTATTTTATTACACTTTTCATTTTGTATGTAACAGTTTGATACTGGAACTATGTTATGAGTTCTACTTGAATATACTCCCATAACAGCTTGTCCTTCTTTATTTAATCCAACTGGATACTGTAATTTATTTCTATAAAACATTGGTATGTTCATACCTATTACGTCTTGCACTTCAATTTTTCTATTTAACGCTTTATATAAACAATTTTCAACTATTGCTTTTTTTATTTTTAATGTGTAATTGTAACTTATATGTCTTAAATTACAACCTCCACATTTACTATATTCTGTACATTCCGCTTCTACTCTATTTTCTGCAGGTTCTATAATATTAATTATTTTTCCATAAGCAAAGTTTGTTTGTACCTTTAATATTTTTATTTGTACCTTTTCTCCTTTTATTGCCCCTTGGATAAACACAGGAAAATTTTCTATTTTTGCAATTCCTTCTCCCTGATATCCATCATCTATTATCTCTACTTCATAAACTTGATTTTTCTCTAACATCTTTTTTCTCCTTGAATATAATTATATTCTAAAATTAGGTAAAAATCAATACTAGTTTAACTCAGCTTAATAGTAAATAATATAGATTGAAAACGAGGTGGACCCCATGAGTAGCCGGAGGCGTGCAATTTCTGTTCTAAAAGTACTTATCGTAGTAGTTAATTAGAAAATGTTAGTTAATAAACCGCGTCTGGAGACCGCAAGTTAAAATCTATATTATTTATTATTAAGCTAATTAAATATGCTCTTTATTATTCCATTCTCAATACTTACACTAAATATATTTTTTAATATAATTAGTACTATTGGCCCTACAAATAAACCTAATACTCCTATTATTCTAAACCCTGTATACATAGCTATTAATGTAAATATTGGATGTATCCCTATCTTGTTACTTACTATCTTAGGTTCTACTAATTGTCTTACTACTAGAATTATTGCATATATAATTATTATTGCTATTCCTAAGTTTAAATCTCCATTTAATGCTGAGATTACAGCCCAAGGTATCATAACTGTTCCTGAACCGTAGTATTGGCAAAGCGTCTACAAATCCTATTCCGAAGTGCTGTTAGGAATGGATATTGTACATTGAATTCAAATATTTTTAATATATATAGTCCTACTAATACTATGGCAAATGTTATTAATACCAGTATTACTTCTGCTTTTAGATAATTTCCTAATGCTTTTATTATATCGCTTGAATGTACTCCTATTTTCTTTGCCCATCTTTTTGGCAGTTGATGCTCTATTGCATCTCTTATATACATTTTATCTGTACATATAAAGTATGTTGCAAGAACTGTTATAAATACATATATCCCTATTACTGGTATTTCCGAAATGATTTGGGTCACTTTTGTTAAAAAACCAGATACATAATCTGTTATGAAAGCCACTACTTTATCTGTTGAATTTTGGGCTATTGATATAATTTCATCTGGTAATTTTGTATTTCCGTCTCTTATATTTACTATAAATTCTTTTACTCTTTCATACATCATTTCCACATATCCATTAAATCCCTGTAACAAATTTGAACTTTCTGTAATCAAACTGAATATTCCCCATGCCAATAAACCTAATATTATTCCAAAAATAATTACTAATACTAATACTGCTATCTTTTTTCTTTCTAACTTTGTTTTTCTTACAATTAATTTTATAAGTGGTTCTATTAATAGTGAAATTACAAAACCTATTAAAAATGGCATGTAGAATATTGCTAGCTTAAATGATAGAAATATTAATACTAATGATATTGCTAACATTAGTATGTTTTTTAATATTCTTGTCCAATATCCAACATCTATTATCATAGTTCTCTCCTTATGTACTGGCGGGACACGGGGACGTAGTTTTTGTCCCTAGAGATCTAGAGTTTTTCAATATTAAAAATATGCTGAAACCCTAAGGACAA
>JAZRRK010000052.1:0-12938 GCA_045650705.1 Clostridia bacterium | reverse complement strand
ATATCATTAATAAAAAATATTTTTTTATTATTAATTTCTAAATTTATTTTTTCTTGCCTATTATTTTTTATAAATTTTATTTCGATTTTTGCTGAATTTTTATTTTCTTTTATCAATTCCTGATCTTTGTTTGTTCTAAATGATTTTCCTAAACCACTAATGAATATTGCCTCTAAAATATTTGTCTTTCCCTGTGCATTATCACCAAAAATAATATTTGTTTTTTTATTTAGTTCTATTTTTTGAAAATCATAATTTCTAAAATTTTCCAGTTTTATTTCTTTTATATACATTTCTTTATCCTTATTTTATTATTCTTTTAATCTTACTGGTAAAATCATATATATATATTCATTTTCTAATTTTTCTATTGGTTTTATAATACATGGTGATATATTACTTCCAAATTCAATAAATATTTCTTCATCTTCAATTACTTTTAAGGCATCTAAAAAGTACTTTGGATTTACACCTATTTCTAAATTTTTTCCTTCTGTCTCTAAATACATTTCTTCTTTTGCATCACCTGTTTGATTTGTACAAGATAGAGTTATTTTTCCAATATCTATTGTTATTTTTACAGGATATTTCTTTTCTTTTTCTATACTTGAAGAAGATATTAAACTTACCCTTTCTAAACATCCTTGTAATAAATTTTTATTTACTTTTATTTTTGTTTCCCAATTATTAGGAATAACGCTTTCATAATTTAAAAATTCTCCATCTAATAATCTAGTAACAATTTTACAATTTTCCATTTCAAAAATACCTTGATTTTTAGCAATACCTATTCTTATATTATCAAAAGAATCAGTTAATATTTTATTAACTTCATTTAATGTTTTTCCTGGAATTACTGCTTTAAAATCTTCTGTTTTATTTTGTAATGATTTACTTACCCAACCCATTCTAAATCCATCAATTGCTACTATATTTAATTTATCATTTTTTGTTTCAAATAAGCAGCCTGTAAAAATAGGTCTATTTTCCTCATTACTTACTGCAAATATTGTCTTTTTTATCATATTTCTTAATATTATTTGTTCTGTTTCTATAGATTTTTCTACATCTATTTTTGGTAATTCTGGAAATTCTTCTGGATTCATTGTTGATAGTTTATATAAAGATCCTTCACATTCAATAACTAGTAATTTATTTTCATTAACTGTTAATTTTATTTCTGAATCTGGTAATCTTCTTATTATTTCACTAAACATTGTAGCATTAACTACAGTATTTCCTTCTTCTTCTATTGTAGATTCTATTACATATTCAATTCCTAATTCTAAATCATATGTTGTTAATTTTAATTCATTATTATTAGTTTGTAGATAAATACCTTCTAATATAGGCATTGTAGTTCTAGTAGGTACACCTCTTACTACAGCGTTAATAGCTTTTAATAATTTTTCTCTTTCACAAATAATTTTCATTTTAATCCCTTCTTTTTTTGTAAGCTTTCTTGATTATATATAATATAAATATAATTAGTAATAGTATTAGTAGGTGCTGTGGATAATGTGGAAAAATATGTGTACAACTTATTTCCCTAAGAAAATTTGTTGTGGATATTACTGTGGATAATTTTAATATTTATTAACAATCATAAAATATTTTTGTGAATTATCCTGTTATCAACACTTTTTCCACAAGTTATTCACAATGACCTATGGATAACCTTTCCTTTCTTTCCGTAAGTAAAGGTTGAAATTTTTATATACAAATTTTTGTTTAACAAACAATTAATTGTAAAAACTATATTTTTTATTTATTTTAAGCTTGTTTGTTGTTTAGCACAATTTTTTTAACACTTTCCACAATTAATTTTGTATTAGTATCTTGTTTTATATCTTTTTCTATTTTTTTAAATGCATGCATTACAGTTGTATGATCTCTTTTTCCAAAAGATTCTCCAATCTTAGGAAAAGATTCATTTGTAAGAATTCTGCAAAGATACATACCAATTTGTCTTGGAAAAGTAATATTATTAGATCTTTGAGAGCTTTTTAAATCTTTCATACTTATATCAAAGTAGTTACAAATTACATCTTGAATATATTCTACTGATATTACAGAAGAATTTTGTCTAATAATATCATTTATAGCTTTTTCAGCCATTTCAAAAGTTATAGGAGTATGAGTTAAAGATGCTTGAGCAACAATTTTATTAAAAACTCCCTCTAATTCTCTAATATTTGAATCTATTTTTGCAGCAATATTCTTTAAAATATCATCATCAATAATTGCATGTTTTTCATCAGCTTTTTTTCTAAGTATTGCTAGACGAACTTCATAATCAGCCATAGCGATATCTGCAAGTATACCCCATTCGAAACGTGATTTTAATCTATCTTCTAATAATGGTATATCTCTTGGAGGTTTGTCACTTGAAAGAACAATTTGTTTTCCATTTTCTCTTAAAGTATTGAAAGTATGGAAAAATTCTTCTTGAAGACGATCTTTTCCAGCAATAAATTGAATGTCATCTATTAAAAGTAAGTCAATATTTCTATACTTATTGCGAAATTTTTCCATTCCATTATCTTTTAAAGAATTAATAAATTCATTAGTAAAGTTTTCTGAAGTTACGTAAAGAATTTTTAAATCTTTATGATTTCTCAATATTTCATTACCAATAGCGTGCATCAAATGAGTTTTACCTAAACCAACGCCACCATAAATATATAGAGGATTATAAGCTGTAGCAGGTGATTCTGCAACAGCTAAAGCTGCAGCGTGTGCAAATCTATTATTATCTCCAACAACAAAAGTATCAAAGGAATAATTAGGATTCAAATAAGTTTTAGAATAATTAACATTTGAGAAATTTGAAGTTTTATCTTGTGTATCATTTTCAGTACTTAAAATTATAGAAATAGTACATTTTTTTTGAAGTATTATACTAAAAGCATTTTCTAGTAAATCTTTAAATCTAGATTCTACAGACTCTTTTTTAAAAGGATCATCTGATATTAGTATTACATTATTGTTATCAATATCCTTTATTTCAAGAGGTAGAAGCCATGTTTTATAAGAAAGTTCAGAAAGTTCGCCTTTTAGTAAATTTTTTGCTTCGTTTAATATGTCATTCAAAGTGCTTTCCATAGGTATATAAACCTCCAGTATAATTTACTAAGAAAAAAAGGTATTAAATTCATAAATACCTAATTTACACAAATATAATATCAAAAAACAAAAAATTAATCAATAATAAATAAAAAAAATCTTTTATTATTTAAAAAATTTGCTTATATACTTGACAATTGGCATAGTTTTAATATATAATTTTAACACTTATGATTTATTAGAGGAGGGATATATTACTATGAAAATGACATATCAACCAAAAAACAGACAAGAAAAGAAAGTTCATGGATTTAGAGAAAGAATGAAAACAAGAAGTGGAAGAAATGTTTTAAAAGCAAGAAGAGCAAAAGGAAGAAAAAAACTTACTGTATAAAATAATATTAAATAAAAAATGAGTGATAAGATTGAAAAAAACAGTAATGTTAAAAAAAAATTATGAATTCAGAGTAGTTCTAACAAAAGGTTTTTGCTATAAAGGAGAAATGTTTAATATTTTTATAAAAAAAAATAATAGTAAGAAAAATATGTTAGGAATAGCTATTAGTAAAAAAGCAGGGAATAGCGTAAAAAGAAATAAAATTAAAAGACTTATAAGAGAAAGCTATAGGATGCTAGAGGAAAATTTAAAAGTAGGAAATAGTATTGTTATATTGTGGAAAAAACAAGCTATTTTTGAAAATTTTAATTTTTATAATATAAAAGAAGAATGTGAGAAAATTTTTATAAAAGCAAAAATATTATAGGAGTTTTATGAAAAAAATCATTTTACTTTTTTTAAAATTTTATAAAAAATTCATATCCCCAATATTTTCACATTTTGGGGTTCATTGTAAATACTATCCAACTTGTTCAGAATATGCGAAACTGGCAATCTTAAAACATGGATTATTTAAAGGAATTTTTTTAAGTATAAAAAGATTTTTTAAATGTAATCCTTTTTCAAAGGGAGGATATGATCCTGTAGAATAGGAGGAAAAATGTTTAATTTTTTTGCAGATATATTTGGATATGTTTTAAATTGGATATATATGTTAGTTAGAAATTATGGCTTTGCTATAATAATTTTTTCTGTTTTAGTTAAAATTATAATGTTGCCATTATCAATAAAACAACAAAAAACTTTAAAGAAAAATGAAAAAATACAAAAAGAAATACAAATATTACAAATAAAACATAAAGGAAATCCAGAAAGATTAAATCAAGAAATGATGGAATTATATAAAAGAGAACAAATAAATCCTTTTAGTGGTTGTCTTAGTGTTATAATTCAAATGATTTTAATTATTTCAATGTTTATTTTAGTAAAAAGCCCAATGACTTATATGACAAAAATTGATAAAAATGTTATAAATAAACAAATAGAAACAATAAAAACAGAAAAAGGCGAAAACAGCGTAAGTGTTCAATATCCAGAAATGAGTATTGTTAAATATTTAAAAGAAAAACAATTAACTGATAATGAAATGTATATAAACATGGATTTTCTAGGATTAGATTTAAGTAAAGTTCCACAAGAAAATTTTAATGATATAACAGTATATATTATACCAGTTTTATATGTTTTATCTTCATTTATATCAATTAAAATTACATCAAATAATACTAATAAAAAGGTTGAAGATAAAAACAAAGAGGAAAATAATAAGTTAGCAAATAAAGAAGATGTAAAAGAAATGGATCAGGCTGAAATGACTGCTCAAATGAATAAAACTATGGCTTGGATGATGCCTATATTGTCAGTTTCTATATCTTTAGTAGCACCTTTAGGTTTAGCTTTGTATTGGCTAGTAAATAATATAATTATGATTATAGAGAGATTGATTTTAAATAAGATATTTTCTAAAGAGGAAAACTAATTAGTGAGAATAAAAAAATTTTCAAATTAGCTTATACCTTATGAAAGGAATGTGAATAAAAATGGCTAAAAGTATAATTGTAGAAGGAAAAACAACAGCGGAAGCTATAGAAAAAGGCTTAAAAGAGTTAAATGTATCTAAAAATATGGTAGATATAAAAACTGTTGAAGAAGAAAAGAAAAGAAGCTTTTATAGTATTTTAGCACCAAGAGTAGTTAAGATTGAAATGACTGTAAAAGATAATATAGAAACAGAAAAAGAATATACTCATAAAGAACGAAAAAACATAAACAAGAATATGGAAGAAATTGAAAAAGTATCAGAAAAAATAAAAGAATTTTTTAAAGGTATTCTAGAACCAGATACAAAATGTATTGTAAAAATAGAAGATTTCAATATTTGCGTAAATTTGGAAGGTGAAAATATTAATCATTTAATAGGCTATAGAGGAGCAACGATAAATGCTTTACAAACATTAGCTACAGCAGTTGCAAATAAAAATTCTTCTGCAAAGATAAGAGTTGTACTTGATATTGGAAATTATAGAACAAAAAGAGAAAAAACTTTAGAAGAATTAGCAGAAAAAATTTCTAAAACAGTGATAAAAACACGAAAATCTATTACACTAGAGCCTATGACAGCTTATGAAAGAAAGATAATTCATACAAAATTACAAGATAATGAAAAAGTAAAAACATTTAGCAAAGGAGATGAACCACACAGAAGAGTTGTGGTAGCACTTAAATAAGTTTATTGAAATCTTATTTATAACTAACTTTATTTACAAAATGGCAGATAGAATATATATCTGCTATTTTTGAATTTTGAAAGGAGTAAAAAATGTCAACAATTGTCGCAATATCTACATCTCCAGCTATTGGGGGAATAGGAATTGTTAGAATGAGTGGAGAAGACTGCTTTAAAATATTAGAGAAAATTTTTAAACAAAAAAATCCGCAAGAAATAGATAAAATAAAAGGATATCAAATGAAATATGGAAAGATTGTAGAACCAAAAAGCAATAAAATAATAGATGAAGTTCTTGTATCATATTTCAAAGAACCTAGAAGTTATACTGCAGAGAATATGTGTGAAATAAATTCCCATGGGAACATCATAATTTTAAGAGAGATTTTACAAATATGCATAGATAATGGAGCAGTTTTAGCAGAACCAGGAGAATTTACAAAAAGAGCTTTTCTAAATGGCAGAATAGATTTAACTCAAGCAGAAGCAACAATTGATATTATAAATGCTAAATCCGCTAGGGAAGCACAAGAATCAGAAAATCAGTTAGAAGGCTTTTTGTCTAAAAAAATTAACAATATAAAGAAAAAAATTATAGATTTAATGGTTGATATTGAGGCAAATATTGATTATCCAGAATATGATTTGGAAGAAGTTTCTTATAATAAAGCTGTAAAAAATTTAGAGCAAGTTGAAAATGATTTAATAAAATTATCAAATTCTTTTGAGACAGGAAAAATAATAAAAGAAGGTATTAAAATAGCTATAATAGGTAGTCCAAATGCAGGAAAATCATCTTTATTAAATGCAATTTTACGCGAAGATAGAGCAATAGTAACAGATATTGCAGGAACAACTAGAGATACAATAGAAGAGCAAATTACAATTGAAGGTATACCATTTAAGTTAGTGGATACAGCAGGTATAAGAGATACTGAAAATAAAATAGAACAAATTGGAATAGAAAAATCTAAAAAAGCAGCAGAGAGTAGTGATGTACTAATTGCAGTATTTGATAATTCTATAGATTTAAGAGCAGAAGATATAGAAATATTAAAATTACTAAAAGAAAAAAAATCAATAATTGTTTTAAATAAAACAGATTTAAAAGAGGATAATCTAGAAAATAAAAAAGAATTTGAAGAATTCAAAGGTAATATAATAAAGATGTCTATAAAAAATGACTTTGGAATAGAAGAATTATTTAAAAAGTTAGTAGATATGTTTAGATTAGATGAAATAAGTTTGGATAATGAGCTAATAATTACCAATATTAGACATCAAGAATTGATAAAAAAAGCAATAAAAAGCACGAGAATGGCCATAGAAGACTTAAAAATGTTAATGCCTATTGATATTGTGTCTATAAACATAAAACAGATTTTAGAGGATTTAGGAGAGATTACAGGAGATAATGTTTCAGAAGACATTATAAAAAACATTTTTTCTAAATTTTGTTTGGGAAAATAGTAGGAGGTGTATAAATATATGAAATATAATGCAGGAGATTATGATGTTGCAGTTATTGGTGCAGGTCATGCTGGTTGTGAGGCAGCTTTAGCTTGTGCGAGAAAAGGCCATAAAACACTACTATTTTCTATAAGTTTAGAGAATATTGCAAATATGCCATGTAATCCTAATATAGGAGGAACATCAAAAGGACATTTAGTTAGGGAAATAGATGCTTTAGGTGGAGAAATGGGAAAGAATATAGATAAAGCATTTATACAGTCAAAAATGCTAAACACATCAAAAGGACCAGCGGTGCATTCATTGAGAGCACAAGCAGATAGAAAAAAATATCAAAGAGAAATGAAAAAAACGCTAGAAAATCAAGATAATTTATATGTAAAACAGGCAGAAGTTGTAGATATAATTGTAGAGGAAGGACAAGTAAAAGGAGTTGAAACAAATATAGGTGCAATATACAATGTAAAAGCAGTTATATTAGCAACAGGAACATATTTAAAAGGAAAAATTTTTATTGGAGAAGTAAATTATGAAAGCGGTCCAGATGGGGTATTTCCTGCCAATAAGTTATCAAATTGTTTGAAAAGATTAGATATTGAATTAGTAAGATTTAAAACAGGTACTCCAGCAAGAGTTAATAGAAGAAGTATAGATTTTTCAAAAATGGAAATTCAACAAGGAGATGAAGATATAATACCATTTTCTTTTGAAAATGAAAGTTTAAAAGCAGAGCAGGTTCCATGCTATTTAACATATACAAATGACAAAACACATGAAATTATTAAGCAAAATTTACATAGATCCCCTTTATATTCAGGACAAATTGAAGGAACAGGGCCAAGATATTGTCCATCAATAGAAGATAAGGTTGTTAGATTTAGTGATAAGGAAAGACATCAAATTTTTATAGAACCAATGGGATTAGATACAGAGGAGATGTATGTTCAAGGAATGAGTTCTTCTTTACCTGAAGATGTACAAATAGCAATGTATAGAACTATTGCAGGATTAGAAAATGTAGAATTTACAAGACCAGCATATGCAATAGAATATGATTGCATAGAGCCTTCTCAACTTAAACTATCCCTAGAATTAAAAGCAATAAAGGGAATGTTCTTTGCAGGGCAGATAAATGGAACGTCAGGTTATGAAGAAGCAGCCGCACAAGGAATTATAGCAGGAATAAATGCAGCTTTAGAATTAGAAGGAAAAGAACCAATTGTTTTACACAGGTCAGATGCATATATAGGAGTTTTAATTGATGATATTGTTACAAAAGGAACTAATGAGCCTTACAGAATGATGACTTCTAGGGCAGAATATAGATTGCTTTTAAGACAAGATAATGCAGATATGAGGCTTACAGAGATGGGATATCATGTAGGATTAATCTCAGAAGAAAAATATAAAAAGTTTTTAAATAAAAAGCAAAATATAGAAAAAGAAATTGATAGACTAAGAAAAACTACAGTTAAACCAAGTAAAGAAACAAATGAATTCCTAAGAGAGCATAATTCTTCAGAGATATCTAATGGGGTAAAAATTATAGAATTATTAAAAAGAACAGAAATTACTTATAATGATTTAAATAAAATAGATTTTGATAGACCAGAATTATCTAGAGCAGAAAAAGAAGAGGTAGAAGTAGAAGTAAAATATGAGGGATATATTAAACTTCAATTGGAACAAGTAAAAAAATTTAAAAAACTAGAAAGCAAGCTATTGCCAGCAGATATGAATTATTTAGACTTAAAAGGAATAAGCTTGGAGGCTAGACAAAAGCTAAACAAATTTAGACCAACGTCAATAGGCCAAGCTTCAAGAATTTCAGGAATATCCCCAGCAGATATATCAGTTCTTCTTATACATTTAGAACAATTAAAAAGGAAGGATTAAAGATGAGTTTTGAAGAAAAATTAAAAAATGAAATGTTAAAAATAGGAATAGAACTAAACGAATTACAAATTGCTCAATTTTTAAAATATGAAAAATTATTATTGGAATGGAATGAAAAGATTAATTTAACAAGCATTGTGGATGAGGATGAAATTATATTAAAACATTTTGTAGATTCGTCAATCATTTCAAAATATGTTAAAAATGAAGATAGGGTAGCTGATATTGGTACAGGAGCTGGCTTTCCAGGAATCCCTTTAAAAATAGTAAAACAGCAAAACAATGTTTTTTTAATAGATTCATTGAATAAGAGAATAAATTTTTTACAGACTGTAATAAATGAATTAAAAATGAAAAATATAACAGCAATTCATTCAAGAGCAGAAGAAATAGGTCATAATGTCGAATATAGACAAAAATTTGATATAGTTACATCAAGAGCAGTTGCTAAATTAAATGTTTTATTAGAATATATGCTTCCTTTAACAAAAGTAGGAGGAACTTGCATTTGCTTAAAGGGTCCAAACATTAAAGAAGAATTAGAGGAAGCAAAAAAATGTATAGAAATATTGGGAGGAAAATTAGAGAAAATAGAAAACTTTAATTTACCAGATTCAGATATAGAGAGAAATTTAATATTTATAAAATGCGTGAAACAATTACCGAACAAATATCCGCGAAAGCCTGGTACACCTGCATCTTCGCCACTATAAATCTGTTTCACACATAACTGAAACCGTGAAACACTTGAAAATAGCCAAGTTTACTGCCAGACAAAACGTTTTTTCTGATAGTAAATTTGGCTATTTTTTTTGTAAAAACTTAAGTTTTTTTGTAAAATTTTATTGACTTTCATTAAAAAAAATTATATCATAGTTATACTATTCTGAGGAGGGATTAATTTGAGTAAAGTAATAGCTATTGTAAATCAAAAAGGAGGAGTAGGTAAAACTACCACAGCGGTTAATTTAAGTGCAGTTCTAGCAAAAAAAGGAAAAAAAGTATTATTGATAGATGAAGATCCTCAAGGAAATGCAACAAGCGGATTAGGAATTGAAAAAAATCAAGAAAAATCAATATATGATGTATTAATAAGTGAAACACCATTTGAAGAAGCAGTAATAAAAACGGCTATTAAAAATTTATATGTTTGCCCTTCAAATATAAACTTAGCAGGTGCAGAAGTAGAATTAGTTAATATGCTATCAAGAGAATCAAAGATGAAGGAAAAAATAGAAGAAATTCAAGATAAATTCCACTATATTATCATTGATTGTCCACCATCATTAGGATTATTAACAATAAATTCATTAACAGCGGCTAATTCTATAATAATACCTATACAATGTGAGTATTATGCATTAGAAGGTGTTGGACAACTAATGAATACTGTAAATTTAATAAAAAAACAATTAAATAAGGAATTATATATTGAAGGTGTAGTATTAACCATGAATGATGCAAGAACTAACTTATCAAATCAAGTAGTAAGTGAAGTAAAAAAATATTTTAAAGATAATGTTTATAAAACAATTATTCCAAGAAATGTAAAATTAAGTGAAGCACCAAGTTATGGAATGCCAATAAGTGTATATGCTGCACACTCTAAAGGTGCAAAATGTTATGAAAAATTAGCAAATGAATTATTAAAGGCAAATAAATAATTGGGAAGGAGTAAAGAAAATGGCGGGAAAAACAGGATTAGGTAAGGGATTAGATGCACTATTTTCAACTAATATAGCTGATGAAGAAAAAATACAAGAAGGAGAAAAAATTATAAATTTAAAATTAATAGATGTAGAACCTAACAAAAATCAACCAAGAATAAAATTCGATGATGAAAAAATAGAAGATTTGGCCAACTCAATAAAAGAGTATGGAGTTATACAGCCAATAATAGTAACAAAACAAAACAATTATTACCAAATAGTGGCAGGAGAAAGAAGATGGAGAGCATCAAAAAAAGCAGGATTATCAGAGATACCAGCAATTATAAGAAATTATACAGAGCAAAAAAATAATGAAGTGGCTTTGATTGAAAATATACAAAGAGAAGACTTAAATCCTATAGAAAAAGCGAAGGCGCTAAAAGAAATAATAGAAAAATATGATATGACACAACAGGAATTAGCAGATAAATTGGGAATAAGCAGAAGCGGTATTGCAAATACTATGAGAATATTAAACTTAGATCCAAGAGTAATTGATTTAGTGTTGCAAGGAAATATAACAGAAGGGCATTGTAGAAGTTTGTTAGCAATAGAAGATCCAGATAAACAGTATCAGGCAGCGATGTATATAATTGAAACAGGAGATAGTGTAAGAGAAGTAGAAAAACAGATGAAAATAAAGAAGAAGGAACAAACTATAGACAAAACCAGATATGAGCCAATATATAGAGAAATTGAGGATAGATTTAGAAATTTCTTTGGCTCACAAGTAAAATTGAATGCAGGGAAAAGAGCCGGAACTATAGTAATACACTATAATTCAAAAGATGAGCTAAATAGCATTATAGAAAAAATACAATAATTATGTAAACCACACAAAAAATGGAGACAATAATCTAAGTTGATGGATTGTTGTCTTCAGAAATTTATATTGAATTAAAATAGTATCTATAAAATATTGAATTATAGCCATTTTGTAGAAATTTTACAAAAAGTCTTGACATTTCAAAACTTGCGTGGTAAACTATTAAATGTCGTTATGTGGAGAGGTGGTCGAGTTGGTTTATGGCACCAGTCTTGAAAATTGGCGTGGGTTTATAGCCCACCGTGGGTTCGAATCCCACCCTCTCCGCCAAATTTGCGATTAAAGTCGCAATTAAGAATGAATAGTGAATAATGAATAATTAAAAAGTATATGAATATAGACATTATTTATTATTCACTATTTATTATAAATACAGATATTAAAATGGAGATTTACCCAAGTAGGTTGAAGGGGACGGTTTGCTAAACCGTTAGGGTTGCGAAAGTGGCCGCGAGGGTTCGAATCCCTCAATCTCCGCCATATTAAAATAAAAGCAAATGAACTGTCGACAAAATCGGCAGTTTATTTATTAAGTTTAACAAATGGTAGAAAGATTAGAAATTCAAATTGGAGGAAAAAATGGATAAAAACGCAAAAATAGGAATTTTTGATTCAGGAATAGGCGGAGTTACGGTATTAAAAGAAATTTTAAAAATCTTACCACAAGAAGATATAATTTATTATAGTGATTCTAAAAATAATCCATATGGAGATAAAACAAATAAGGAAATTTTAAAATACAGTGAAAAAATTACAAAATTTTTTATAAAAGAAAAGTGTAAAGCCATTGTAATTGCTTGCAATACAGCAAGTGCCAGTGCAGCAAAATTTTTAAGAGAAAAATATAAAGAAGTTCCAATTATTGCAATAGAGCCAGCATATAAGATGGTACATGATTATGCATATAGTAAAGGAACTTTAGTATTAGCTACAAAAGCAACAATAGAAAGTGAAAAATTTAATTTATTATTTCATAAGTATGATAATCATAAAACTATTTTATTGCCCTGTGTAGGATTAGCCGAAATTATTGAAGAAGGGAATATGGAGAAAATAAAAAAATATTTAGATGATAAATTAGTACAATATGGAGGAAAAATAGAAAATGTAGTATTAGGATGTACACATTATCCTTTGATAAAAAATGAAATAAAAGAAATTTTAGGAAATGTACAATTTTTTGATGGCTCACCTAATCTAGCAATACATTTAAAAGAAGTTCTAGCCAATAAAGATATGTTAGCAAATAATAGTGGAAAAATAGAATTTATTGATTCTCAAAAATCACAAGAAAAAGAAAAACGTTTTTTTGAAATATTAAATAAATAATATAAAAAGAAGTGAATA
>JAZRRK010000051.1:0-44712 GCA_045650705.1 Clostridia bacterium | reverse complement strand
TTCTAAAGCTCCTATTACTCTTCCTACACAAGTATCAACAGTTTCTATAGCTTTTATTGCAGCTTCTAAATTTCCTGTATGTCCTACCATGTCTGGATTTGCATAGTTTAATATTATTGAATCATATTTTTTAGAATTAATTGCTTCTACTACTTTTTCAGTTACTTCGTATGCACTCATTTCTGGTTTTAAATCATAAGTTTCTACTTTGGGAGATGGAATTAAAATTCTATCTTCACCGTAAGTATTGTTTTTCTTCTCCTCCATTAAAGAAAAATGTTACATGTGCATATTTTTCTGTTTCTGCAATTCTAAGTTGTGTTAATCCATTATTTGCTAATATTACACCAAAAGTATTTTTTATTTCTTCTTTTTTGAATGCTATATGTACATTTTCAATAGTTTCATCATAATTAGTAAAACATACATAGTATAACGGAAAATAATTTCTTTCAAATCCATCAAATTCTTTATCTACTAAGCTTCTTGTAATTTCTCTTGCTCTATCTGGTCTAAAGTTAAAGAAAATAACTGAATCGTTTTCTGAAATAGTTGCAATTGGTTCATTACTATTATTACATATTAATGTAGGCAAAACAAATTCATCAAACACTTCTTTTTGATAAGATTTTTCTATTGCAATGCTTGCACTTGTCTCTTTTTCTCCAACACCGTTTACTATTGCATCATAAGCTTTACTTACTCTTTCCCATCTTTTATCTCTATCCATTGCATAAAATCTACCTGTTATACTTGCAATTTTCCCTACACCTTTTTCTTCCATTTTATTTTCTAAATCTGCAATATATCCTTCTGCTGAAGCAGGTGGTGTGTCGCGACCATCTAAAAAGCAATGCACATATACATTCTCAAAATCTTTTCTTTTTGCTAATTCTAATATTGCATATAAATGGCGAGTGTGACTATGTACTCCACCATCTGATAATAATCCCATTATATGTAATTTTGAATTATTTTTTTTACAGTTTTCTATAGCACCTGTTAATTCTGGTATACTAAAGAAATCTCCATCTTCTATTGTTTTTGTTATTCTTGTTAATTCTTGATAAACTATTCTACCAGCTCCAATGTTAGTGTGTCCTACTTCTGAATTTCCCATTTGTCCTTCTGGTAGTCCTACATCTAGTCCACTAGTTTTTATTATTGTATTTGGATTTTGTTTGAATAATTTGTCTATTACTGGTGTATTTGCTAATGCTATACTATTCCCTTCTTCTTCTTTATTAATTCCAAATCCGTCTAATATCATTAGCATGGTTAATTTTTTATTCATATATTATCCTTCCTCTTTTTATTAATGCTTATTAACTAAATTTATGGCTTTGTAATATGCAACTTTAATCATTAGACTGCATTTACTATTTTGCTAAATTCTTCTGCTATTAAGCTTGCTCCTCCAACTAAAGCTCCATCTATATCAGACATTTCAAATAATTCTTTTGCGTTTGAAGATTTTACACTTCCACCATATTGGATTATTACTTGGTCTGCTGTTTCTTTTCCATACATGTTTGCTATTTCTTCTCTAACCCATTTTATAGTTTCGTTTGCATCTTCCTTAGTTGCTGTTTTGCCTGTTCCTATTGCCCAAATTGGCTCATACGCTACTATTGTACTCACAATTTGGTCATTTGTCAAGTCTTTTAATCCTAATTTAACTTGATTGGTTACAATCTCTTTTGCATTTCCAGATTCTCTTTGTTCTAAACTTTCTCCTACACATACTATAGGTGTTAGTCCAACATTATGTGCTGCTTTTACTTTTTTATTAACTGTTTCATCTGTTTCTGCAAAATATTGTCTTCTTTCAGAGTGTCCTATAATTACATATTCCACTCCAATTGACTTTAACATATGAGGAGATACTTCTCCTGTATATGCACCATTTTCTTCCCAATGCATATTTTGAGCTCCTATTTTTATATTTGTATTTTGTGCTGATAAAAGTGCATAAAATAAATCTGTATATGGTGCACATATAACAACTTCATTTTTTGTATTGTTAACTAGCGGTGTTAATTCTTCAAAAAATGATATCGCTTCATTTGGTAATTTGTTCATTTTCCAATTACCTGCAATTACTTTTTTTCTCATTTCAACAAACTCTCCTTTAATTAAATCATTTATAAACATTTACTTTATTTTGTTACCTGTATTTTGTAAATATATCCTTCATCATCATAATGTAATTTTACATTATATGTTTCTGAACTTGTTAATTCACCTGCTGTTGATATACTTCCTGCACTATCATCAATCTCTATAACATGATCTGTATTTGTCATATTATTTGCTTCTACTATAGAAAATAGGGCACGTACTGTTGCTGAAGACATATCCATTCCTTCATATGCTGTAAACTGTGCATTAAATGTATCTATTGCCATATCGCTTGATATAGTTGTTTCATCTTCAATTTGTACAGGATTCTCTATTATAATTGATTTGTTAATACTAAATACAGCCGTTCCTAATATTATTATTGGTATCATAAACATAATAAGCATTATATTCATTTTTTATTTCTCCTTATTATTCCTTATTATTTAAACAATCAATTCCTGGTAATGCTTTTCCTTCTAAAAATTCAAGTGATGCTCCTCCACCTGTTGATATATGAGTCATTTTATCTGCTAATCCCATTTTTTCAACAGCTGCTGCAGAATCTCCCCCACCAATTACAGTTACAGCTTCACTTTCTGCTAATGCTGTGGCAATTGCTCTTGTTCCTTCTGCAAATTTAGAAAATTCAGTAACTCCTAAAGGTCCATTCCATAATACTGTTTTTGCACCTTTTATAGCATCTTTGAAAGTTTCAATTGTTTTTGGTCCTATATCTAGTCCCATAAAATCATTTGGAATCTCTGTAGAATTTACAAATTTATCTTCTGCTTCATTTGAATATTCTGAAGCTACATGATTATCTACTGGTAATATCAAATTAACACCTTTTTGTTTTGCTTTTTCTAAAAGAGATGTAGCTAATTCTAATTTATCTTCTTCACATATAGATGTTCCAATGCTATGTCCTTGTGCTTTATAGAATGTATATGCCATTCCTCCACCTATAATTAGTGTGTCTACTTTTTCTAATAAATTCTCAATTACACCTATCTTATCTGATACTTTTGCACCACCTAAAATTGCTACAAATGGTCTTTCAGGATTTTCTAAAGCTGAACCTAAAAATTCTAACTCTTTCTCAATTAAAAATCCAGATACTGCTGGTAGATAATCTGCTACACCTGCTGTTGAACCATGTGCACGATGTGCTGTACCAAACGCATCATTTACGTATATTTCAGCAAATGAAGCAAGTTTTTTAGCAAACTCTGGATCATTTTTTTCTTCTTCCTTATGGAATCTTACATTTTCTAATAATACAAGTTCTCCTTCTTTTATGTTAGAAGTTAAATTCTCAGCATCTTCTCCAATTACGTCTTTAGCAAGAGTTACTGGTTTTTCTAATAATTTAGAAAGTTCTTCTGCAACTGGTTTTAAAGAATATTTAGGATTTACTTCTCCCTTTGGTCTTCCTAAATGAGAACATAAAATAACTTTAGCATTATTATCTAATAAATATTTTATTGTAGGAAGTGCTCCTCTAATTCTTCTATTATCTGTAATTTCACCTGTTTCGCCATCAATAGGAACATTAAAATCACATCTAACTAAAACTTTTTTACCTTGAACATCTATATCTTTAATAGTTTTCTTGTTCATAAATTTCCTCCCATTTTATTATATCGATAAAGTAGCCCAACGCAGGGGCTTATATATTTTTTTCGAAATAAAAATGGCAACAAGCCAACGGCTTACGGATTACCCTCGTAGCCATGTTGACGTTTTTAATGAGAAAAAACATATATAACCCCGACGAGATTGGGCGGACTATTTTTTTATTATATTAAATTTATTTCTTTGAAATGTAAATAGCTAAGTCTACTAATTTATTTGAATATCCCCATTCATTATCATACCAAGCAACTAATTTTACGAAATTATCTGTTAATTGAATTCCTGCTTTGCTATCGAATATTGATGTGTGGCTATCATGTATAAAGTCTGATGATACAACATCTTCATCAACATACTCAATTATTCCTTTAAATTCATTTTCAGATGCTTTTTTAACTGCTGCGCATATTTCTTCGTATGTTGCAGCTTTTTCTAATGTACAAGTTAAGTCTACAACTGATACATCAACTGTTGGTACTCTAAATGCCATACCTGTTAATTTTCCATTTAATTCTGGTATAACTTTTCCAACTGCTTTTGCAGCTCCTGTTGATGATGGTATTATGTTTGCAGCTGCTGCTCTACCACCTCTCCAATCTTTTTTAGAAGCTCCATCAACTGTTTTTTGTGTCGCTGTTGTACTATGAACTGTTGTCATCAATCCTTCTTTAATTCCAAAGTTATCGTTTATAACTTTTGCTAAAGGTGCTAGACAGTTTGTTGTACAAGATGCATTTGAAACTATTGTCATGCTTGGATCATATTTATCATTATTAACTCCCATAACAAACATTGGAGCATCTTTTGAAGGTGCGCTGATTATAACTTTTTTAGCACCTGCATCAATATGAGCTTGAGCTTTTTCTAATGTTGTAAATACTCCAGAACATTCTAGAACAAATTCAACCCCTTCTGCTCCCCAAGGAATATTATGTGGGTCCATTTCATTATATACTTTTATTTCTTTTCCATTAACGATTAATTTATTTTCTTCTGCTTTAACTTCCCCATTAAATCTTCCATGTACTGTATCAAACTTTACCATATATGCCATATAATCTGCTGTAATAAAAGGATCGTTTATTGCAACAATATCAACTTCTCCTTTCTCTAAAGCTGCTTGAAAAACTAATTTTCCAATTCTACCAAATCCATTGATTCCTACCTTAACTGACATAATTAAATCCTCCTTTAGACGCTATACAAGATGCGTCATTTTAAATTTTTTACGTGCCTATTGTATAACAAAAGAAAACACTTTTCAAGTGTTTTCTTTTAATTTGCTCTATTTTTATTACTATTATACCAATATCGGTTGAATTTGCTCATTGTTAATAGCTTTTACTATTGTTTCTTTTATATGATTACTACTAAAAACTAGTGAACAAGGTTTAGTTATTGGATTATCTTGCCTAAAAGGTACAAAAAATATATTTTTTTGTTTTAATAATTTCCCTATATTTTCTGCTTCTATTGATAATCCATCATTTGTTGAAATTCCTATTACTACATTATTTCCATTTTTTAAATTCGTTCTAGCAGCTACCAACACTGGGGTATCTATTATCCCATTAGCTAGTTTTCCTATTGTATCCCCTGAGCATGGTATAATAACCATTATATCGGATAGAGTTTTATAACCAATGGTATCTACTTCTTGTATTGTATGTATAATTTTTTTACCTGTGATATTTTCTATTTCTTCTATAAAACCTTGAGATTTCTCTTTAAAGTTATATGCATTAAAGGACATAATTGGTATAATTTCTGCCCCTTCTAGTATTAATTTTTTAATTTGAGGAATCGTTCTCTCAATTGAATAAAATGAACTTGTTATACCAAAAGCTATTCTTTTGTTTTTTAATGACATATTTCCTCCTATTAATGTTGTTATATATTATTATATGTCTTATGTAAATAAAGGTGTTATTCTTTACTTTTGTCCTTCTTTTTTTCTTCTACTTCTCTATATTCTCTTTTAAACATTTTTTCCCAATCTTTTAATTTATCTATTAATTCTGGTTTATATTTTCGAAATTTTTTATATACATACACGTATTTGTCCCAAAAATCTTCAAGAGCTTTTTCTCTTTGAGATTGTCTACCATAATTAATTGCCTGAATGCTAGTTGGAAATTGTCTACCTTCAGTTGAATATATTTCTTTTGGCTCATCCTCTCCTCTAATAAAAACTTTGGCTTTATTATATATTCTCTTTTTTTCAAATTCTCTTACTGTTCTTATTGTTCCTTTATATGATTCGTCATGTGCAATTTTTTCTACCCATCTAGGATTATTATTTGTTAATAAATCATCTACATATCTTTTGTATGTAGATCCAAAACTTTCTAATTCTGGAACAGCCATAATATATAAATCAATTTCATATCCAGATTTTATAAAGTCTTTTGAAAAATCTATAAATCCTTGAGTATTTCTTAGACTTCCTTCATATATAACATTATAACTATTCTCTCGTAAATAATCTAATATTCTATTTTTCACTTTTTCTACATCTGGATGTAAAATTGTATGAGTTTTTTCTAAATAAATTTTTGATACATGGTTAAAATTTGGATGATGTGAACGTAATATGTCGAAGTCAACAATAACGCCATTATTATTTAAGTCTCTATTTGCTATTGGCAATAGCCTTGTTTTTCCTGCGCCACTTTGTCCACCCACTATTATCATCTTTTTATCTTTTGACAAATTACTGTGGCTTATTAAACTCTCTTTTACATCTTCATAGTATTTCTCAAATTCATCATCAGTTAATAAAAATTGTTCTCTTATTTTTTTTAAATCAAATTCCAATTTTTATCACCTAACCTTCGCACTATATTTTATCACACTTATATCAAAAAAGAAAGCCTTAATGACTTTCTAATATTTTCTATATATATTAATTACATCTTCTTTTATTTCTTCTGGTACTAAATCTGTAATATCTTCCCCTTTTGCTAATTTTTCTCTTATACAGCTTGAGCTTAGGTTAATTTGCTCAATATTATCTAACTCTATAAAAGAGTTTCTGTATTTTTGTAAAAGGTGATTTTCTTTTATTATCGACTCGATATTATCATTATCTCTTTTTAATACTAAAATTTTGAATGTATCCATTAGTTCTTCTACTTTATGCCATGTTTCTAATTCTTTTAGATTATCTGTTCCTAAAACAAAGCATATATTTTTATTTGGATTTTGCTTCTGAATTTCCTTTAATGTTTCAATTGTGAATAGCTGTCTTGAACTATCTAATTCTATTCTTGATACTTCTAATCTATTTTCATTATCACAGATACACTTTAACATATTAAAACGTTCCTCGTCTGAGGCTAATCCACTTTTATTGTATTTAGTACTTACTGGAACAAATATAACTTTTTCTATATTTCCTACTTCTTCTAAAATTTGTTTTGCCAAATTTATATGTGCAACTGTTGGCGGATTAAACGAACCACCAAAAACTGAAATGATTTTCTTATCCATTGTATCCTCCATAAAAGCCCATTTATCAAGGGGGCTGTCGCGTAGCGACTGGGGGTTCTCTATCAAGGTTTCTAAGAACCCTCCGGCAGCCTTCGGCTGCCACCTCCCTTTTTAAAGGAGGTTTTCTGCGAAGCACTTAGTACATTCCTTCCATTCCTTGTGGCATACCACCTTGGTTTCCACATCCGCAATGTCCTTCTTTTTCTTTTTTATCTGTAACAACACTTTCTGTTGTTAATATCATTGATGCAACACTTGCAGCATTTTGAAGTGCACTTCTTGTTACTTTTGTTGGATCAACTATTCCAGCTTTTTTCATATCTACATATTCTTCTTTACTGCTATCAAATCCAATACCTGTCTCAGATGATTTTACTTTTTCTAATATAACAGCTCCTTCTAGTCCTGCATTTGTAGCTATTTGTCTAACTGGCTCTTCTAATGCTTTTAATACTATCTTACCACCTATTTTTTCGTCTTCATCTAAAGAATTAATTACTTTTTCTACTGCTGGTATTACATTTACAAGAGCTGTTCCTCCACCTGCAACTATTCCTTCTTCAACAGCTGCTTTTGTTGCAGATAATGCATCTTCTATTCTTAATTTTTTCTCTTTCATTTCAACTTCTGTTGCTGCACCAACTTCTATTACTGCTACTCCACCTGCAATTTTTGCTAATCGTTCTTGTAATTTTTCTTTATCATATTCGCTTTGTGTTTCGTCTAACTGCATTTTTATTTGTTTTACTCTTGCTTCAATTTCTTCTTTATTTCCAGCACCATCAACAATTATTGTATTTTCTTTTTGTATTTTTACTTGTCTTGCTCTACCTAATTGTTCCACTGCTGTGTCTTTTAAATCTAAGCCTAAATCTGATGTTATAACCTCTCCACCTGTTAAAATAGCCATATCTTCTAGCATTTCTTTTCTTCTATCTCCAAAACCTGGAGCTTTTACTGCAACTACATTTAGAACTCCTCTTAATTTGTTTAATACAAGTGTTGATAATGCTTCTCCTTCTATATCATCTGCAACTATCACTAATTTTCCAGATTGTTGCATTAAGCTTTCTAGTAGTGGTAATATTTCTTGTATATTACTTATCTTCTTATCTGTAATTAATATATATGGATTTTCCATAATTACTTCCATTTTTTCAGTATCTGTTACAAAATATGGAGAAATGTATCCTTTATCAAATTGCATTCCTTCTACTACATTTAATCCTGTTGTAGCCGTTTTTGATTCTTCTATTGTTATAACTCCATCCTTTGAAACTTTTTCCATTGCATCTGCAATTAAATTTCCTATTTCTTGATTATTGGCAGATATACTCGCAACTCTTGCAATATCTTCTTTTCCATTAATTTCAGAACTAATTTCTTTTAATCCTTTTACTGCTGCTTCAACTGCTTTATCTATTCCTCTTTTTATTGCCATTGGGTCTCCACCTGCTGCAACATTTTTTACACCTTCTTTTATTATAGCTTGTGCTAAAACTGTTGCCGTTGTAGTTCCATCTCCTGCTATATCATTTGTTTTTGTTGCAACTTCTTTAACTAATCTTGCCCCAATGTTTTCATATGGATCTTCTAATTCAATTTCTTTTGCTATTGTAACACCATCATTTGTAATTAGTGGCGCTCCAAAGCTTTTATCTAATACTACATTTCTACCTTTTGGTCCTAATGTTACTTTTACTGTATCTGCTAAAATATTTACTCCATCTAGCATTTTCTTTCTGGCATCTTCACCAAATTTAATTTCCTTTGACATAATATATCCTTCCTTTCCAACACTATTCGGACGACCAATGGTCGCCCCTACATTATTCTACAATTGCCAATATATCGTCTTGTTTTACTATGATGTAATCCTCTCCATCATATTTTACTTCTGTTCCTGCATATTTGCTTACTATTACTTTATCACCTTTTTTTACATTCATTTTTATTGTTTTTCCTTCTATTTCTCCACCTGGTCCGACTTCAACTATCTCTGCTATTTGTGGTTTTTCTTTTGCTCCGCTTGATAATATGATTCCACTTTTTGTTGTTTCCTCATTCTCTATCATCTTAATTACTACTCTGTCTTGTAATGGTTTTATCATCTGCCATTCCTCCTTATTCAAAATTATTAGCAGTCTTAACGATTGACTGCTAATAATTTATACCTTTTTATATAAAAAGTCAATAGTTTTAATAAAAAAACTTAATAAACTTTTATATCTTATTACTATAATTCAGTTGTTCCTTTTATTTACTCCTATTATACCTCCAAGTCCACCTATTATAATACTAGTAAGTATCATAACTATTGCATATCCACTTAATGCAAAATTTCTCGTAACAAGACTTGATGTTATATATAGAATTAATACATACATTATCCCTACTAATGCACCATTAAAAATTCCATTCTTTTTTATTCTTGTAGTTGTTATTTGACTTCCTATTAATATACTAAATGCTGTTATAATTATTACTACTGTTGGCATTGTGTTTTCACTTATATTACTGTATGTAAGAACTGCAGAGAATATAGCTAGTAATATTATTGTAGCTAAAATAGCTATTAAACTTCCTTTTAAAATTTCCACTATACTATTTGAATTACTTGCAACTTTAACCATAAAACTCCTCCCTTATAATAAATATGCTTATCTACATATAATATACTTACATTTTTATAAATTGTTTTTTAATTTTTATGGACAAATTTATTTTTTTTGTGTATTATATATATATGTTCTTGAAAGGATGATAATTGTAATGAAAAAATTTTTAATATGCTTTTTTAGTATTGTATTATTATTTCTAATCAATCTATCTTATGTATATGCCATAGATATAAATATGAATTTAAATGATACTCTAGATACAAATAATATTGTTAATAATAATATAGATACAAACAATATTATTGATAATAATATAAATGATATTGTCGATAATAATACAGATAATACTAATACTAGTTTCAATAATTCTATTAATAATACAGCTACTTCTCAGCCTACTAGTTCAACTGCAAAAGTCTCAACCACTTCTACTAGTGAAGATTTTAAATTAACTGTTTCTGATATTATTAATATTGTTTTAATTGCTGTTGGAATTGTTTTAATTTTTCTAGCAATTGCAATTTTAATTAAAATTAGATAGTAAAATTCTTGCCTTTTTATGTCTGAAAAGGCATTTTTTTTATGCATATTTTTTATCCAATTTTTCAATAATATTATTGAATACTAAAAATAGGAGGTAAAAATAATGTATAAAAAGAGTTTTATATTAGTATCTGTAATTCTTTTTGTTCTATGCATATTTTCAGGATTTGTCAGTGCTACTAATGCAGTAAAAGGTACTGTATCTAATGTTACTAATACTGTTGTAGATGGAACTGCAAATTTAGCTAATGATATTCGTAGTGGTGTAGGTAACGCTGAAAATGGCATTGAAGATGCTCTAAAAATGGATAACGTAGATAATAATAATACAGATAACAATAATAATGATAATATAGTAACTAATGCTACAAGAGATGATAATATTGCAAGAACTAATGACGGTGATTATACTGCTACAAGAACTACAGCTGGTGGTGCAATGACTGATAATACATCAACTATGTGGGTATGGTTAGTAGTTGCAATAGCTGCAATCGTTATAATAGGTTTAGTTTGGTATTATGGCACTCAAAATAATACAACTCATCATGATGACTAAAAATTTGTAAATTTTCCTATATTATATTTATTTTCTTTTCAAAATAAATATGTTATAATATTAACATATTTATTTTGAGGAAGTACATAGACGTGTACTTGCTAAAAAAGGAGAACAAGTAAAATGTCTAAATTAATTGCAAAAAATCCTACAGCAAAACATAATTATACTATTATTGATACTCTTGAAACTGGTATTGTTTTGTCAGGAACTGAAATAAAATCTATAAGAAATGGGAAGGTGAATTTAAAAGATAGTTATGCAGGAATTAGAAATGGCGAGCTTTTTATCTATAATATGCATATAAGTCCATATGAATTTGGAAATATCTATAATAAAGACCCTTTAAGGGATAGAAAGCTTCTTGTAAATAAACATGAATTTAATAAATTAGTGGGTCAAATTAAACAAAAGGGTTATTCATTAATACCTATGAGTTTATATTTTAAAGGTAATTTTGTTAAGGTTGAGCTTGGCATTGGTAAAGGCAAAAAGCTTTATGATAAGCGTGAAGATATTGCTAAGCGTGATGCTGAAATGCGTATGAGAAAACAAATGGCAGATTAAACTATGCTTAAATTTAAATATAATTTTAAACCAGTTCTTTTTTGAACTGGTTTATTTGTTTATTTTTTATCATTAGAGCAAAATACATTTGCAATTTTATAACTTACTATATCTTTTACTGCATCTCTTGCTGGTGATAAGTATTTTCTTGGATCAAATTCTGATGGTTTATCTCCAAATACTTTTCTAATATTCGCTGTCATTGCTAATCTTAAGTCTGTATCTACATTTATTTTTGATACTCCTAATTTTCCTGCTTCTTTTAACATTTCATTTGGAACACCTTTTGCACCTGGAATTTCTCCTCCATAATTATTACACATTTCTACTAATTCTGGAATTACTGTTGATGCACCATGTAAAACTATTGGTGTATTTGGTATTTTTTTCTTTATTTCAGCTAATATATCAAATCTTAATTTTGCCTCTCCTTTGAATTTATATGCACCATGACTTGTTCCTATTGCAATTGCTAATGAATCACATCCTGTTCTTTCAACAAATTCTTTTGCTTGGTCTGGGTCTGTATACATTGCATCACTTTCTGCTACATTAACATCATCTTCAATTCCTGCTAATTTTCCAAGTTCCGCTTCTACTACAACACCTTTTGAATGAGCATATTCTACAACTTTTTTTGTTAATTCAATATTTTCTTCAAAACTATATTTAGAACCATCTATCATTACTGATGTAAACCCTGCATCTATACATTCTTTACATGTTTCAAAATCTGGTCCATGGTCTAAATGTAGTGCTATAGGTATATCTGTTGTTTCTACTGCTGCTTCTACCATTTTCATTAAATATGGCATTCTTGCATATTTAATTGCACTTGATGATACTTGTAGAATAACTGGTGAGTTATTTTCTTGTGCTGCATCTACTATTCCTTGTATTATTTCCATATTATTAATATTAAAAGCTCCTATTGCAAAGCCTTCCTTCATTGATTTTTCAAACATTTTTTTTGTTGTTACTAATGGCATAAAATTACCTCCTATAAATTTTCTGTATATATTCTATTTCTAAAATAAGGCTTTGTCAAGTCTACATAACTTTACCACATTATTCTATCTTCCTTTTCCAGTATTACCTGAATTTTCTTCATTTGTTTTACTATATTTTTCTATATTTATACATACTGTTTTATTAAAGAAAAGACGAACCACATCCTCATCTGTTAATATTGTATCAAGTTTTTTTTCTTTCATCTTTTTTTGCCATTTATCATATTGGCGATAATATGCTCTTTTTGCTGTTCTTTTAGCATCATATATTATACTTCTTAATTCTCTTTCACTTATTTTACTTTCTTCTATTATTTTTAATGTTTCTTCAAATAAATCTTCTTTATTCATTTTACTCCTACATACTTTCTATTATTGATATTACCATTTTTTCTTCATTAAACACTTCTTCTAATATTTGTTTTGCATATTCTTGTGTTACTTGTTTATAATTTTCTATATATTCGAAACTATTAATTCCTTTCATATAATCTGCAACAAACATTCTGCATATCTCTGCTACATCATCATATTCTTTTACATAGTTTCCATATATCATATTCTTTATTCTTTGGAAATGATTTATATCTAAATCTTTACTTTTTATATTCTTAATTTCTTCTTGCAATCTCTTTAGTACTTCCTTTGGTTTATTTGATTGTCCAGTTATTGCAATATGTGCATATTGTTTTGAAAACTCATACTCTAGATATGGTTCTCCTGTTATTAACTCTGCTTCATATAATTCTTTATATAATCTTGAGCTCTTTCCTATTAACATATTTAATAATATTTCTATTGCTATATGTTTTTTTACAATTGCATCTTTTCCACATTTTTCGTTATCTACTTTATCCTTTATACCTATTACAAATATAGGCATGCTTACTTCCATTTTTTTTGTTATTTCTTTTTGTACTATTTCTTCTGGTTCTTCTGGATATATTCTTTTTATCTCTCCATGATTTTCTATGTTTTTTAAACGTTTTTTCACTTCTTCAATTAAATCTTCTGGTTTGAAATCTCCTGCAAAGCACATTACCATATTTGATGGATGATAAAATGTATTATAGCATTTGTATAGAACATCTTTATTTATTTCAGTTATAGATTCTATTGAACCAGCTATATCTATTGTTATTGGATTATTCTTATACATATTTTTTAGTGCATTCATGTATACTGCCCATTGCGGATAGTCATCATACATTTTAATTTCTTGCCCGATTATTCCTTTTTCTTTCTCTACATTTTCATCTGTAAAGTATGGATTTTGTACATAATCCATTAGTTCATCCATTGCTGGGTAGAAATTGTCTGTACATTCAAATAGATATGATGTATGGTCTGTTGTTGTATATGCATTTGCATTTACTCCTAATGCAGTTAATGTATCTAAACTGTTTGTTCCATTTGATTGTTCAAACATTTTATGCTCTAAAAAATGTGCTACTCCATCTGGTATAGATGTTTCTTCATTTTCACCTTGTGATATAAATTTATTATCTATTGAACCAAAATTTGTAGACCATATCATATATTTTTTTTGAATATTCTTCTTTGGCATTATCATTACAGTTAAGCCATTTTCTAATTTTTCCACATACAATTTTTCTTTTACTTTTGAATTCTCTATAATTTGCATAATTTAAATTTCCTTTCAAATTTTAATTTTTTTAAGAACCCCCAGTCGCTACGCGACAGCCCCCTTGTTAAAGGGGCTTTCTTGCAATTCTTACGAAGCCTTACTTAATACCTCCTTTAACAAGGGAGGTGGCAGCCGTTAGGCTGACGGAGGGTTCTTGACAATTTATTTACTAATTCTTCAAAAAATATATCGTATTCATATTAATTTTGTTTGCGATTTGCTCAATTTCTTCTCTACTTACCCCATTTATTTTGTCTATATATTCTTCAAATGTATTAAACTTTCCTGATAGTTCTTGTCCCATGTAGTATGTTATCTCTGAATCTTGTTCATCTTGTACTGTTTTTATTCCAGCTACCATATATTGTTTTGCATTTTCTATTTCTTCATCTGTAAACTTGCCATTTTTCATATCTTCTAACTGTTCTTTTATTATATTTAAAGCTTTTTCATAGTTTTCAATTTCAATTCCCGCTCTAATGAATATGTTATTTTTCTGTCTTAAATATGTTGACCTTGCTGTATATGCTAATCCAGCTTTTTCTCTTACATTTTGAAACATTTTTGATGTTGCACTTTCTCCTAGTATTACATTATACAAACACATTGCATACTTAGCATCTGGTTTATTATAATCTATATCTAAACCAATAACTAATTTTCCTTGTGTTACATCTTTTGACTCTGATATTTCATTTACTTCTACTTTTTCTTTTTTCTCAGTTTCTTCTGTGTTTATAATATGTTTATCTTCTCTTTCACTTAGATTTTGTATATTAGCATTTTCATTTATTGTTTTTATAATTTCATCATTTTCAAAATTCCCAGATACAAATATATCTATTTTTGCTTGCTCTATTAATCTTTTATAATCTTCATATAAATTTTCCTCATTAATTTTATCTAAATCTTCAATATATCCATATTTATACAATCCATAAGGTTTATCTTTATACATTTCTTCTATACATCTAGTATATGCATACATATCTTTGTTATCTATTTTGCCTTCTATAAGTCTTTTTATTGTGTTTTTCTCTGAGTTAACATATTCTTTCTTGAATTTATTATTTTCTATTAATGGATTAAATACTAAATCTAACAAAAGATTTATAGCATTTTTACTTAAATCTTCTTTCTCTGGTAAAAATGTATCATTTAATGTTTCTAAATAGAATTTAATAATTTGGTTGTCGCCCGTTTTTTCTACTCCAGCATCCAGTGTAGCACCATACATATTTTCTAACTCTATACTTATTTCTTCTTGACTTTTTAAATTGGTTGTTCCCATTCTTAAAACTGCTGGGATAAGCGCGTTTTGAGTACTATTTTCTCTTTCTAATGGCTTACTTAAAAATATTGCAAATAAATTTGTTTTGAATTTATTTGTTTGAATAAAATGAACCTTTATTCCCTTTTTAATCTCTTCTATTTTATATGACATTCTCATTCTCCTTTTTGTATATTTTTCCTCTTCTATTTTAAAATATACATTTTATTTTTGCAAGAGTTTTAAAGAGAAAATTATTGATTGTAATAAACATCCATCGCCGACGAGATTGGGCGGATTCTATTGTGTAAAAAAAATAGAGGTTTAACCTCTATTTATATATATTAAAATTTTCTTTTCCTTGCTGCTTCAGATTTCTTTTTTCTTTTTACGCTAGGTTTTTCATAGTGTTCTCTTTTTCTAACTTCTTGTAATACTCCATTTCTTACACATTGTCTTTTAAATCTTTTTAATGCATCTTCTATATTTCCATTATTTACTTTTATTTCTGCCATTTTAATTCCCTCCCCTCGATTTGCTTTCCTATTGGGATTTTTTCATAACTTGTATAATTATATAGGAAAAATTGCTAGTTGTCAATATTTTTTGTAATTTTTATCTAAAATTCAGTTTCTGTCAATACTTGAGGAGGATGAAAAAACCGGGCAAGTTTAACTTGCCCAGCCTTATTATTTTTTAAAATTTTATTATTTGAATTTATACATATATGGTTTTATATGTGGCAATAAGTCTTTTATATATACTACTCTTCCATCTTCCATTGTTAATGTTACATTTGGGTAAGTTTTTATCATTTTTTCATTTCCCCAATATTTATGTATAAATTCTTTTGTTCTATCATTTCCATATATATTATTATATTGTTCTAATGTTTGCTGTTTGTTTTTTATATTTAAATTATTTTCAATACCCATTCTCATTAAGAATAAGTTCATTGCCATTGCTGATGCTAAAGCATTTATTATCATAAATACTGTTCCTATTATTACACATATTTTTAAAAATTTAAAATTTGCCTTTGCCTTTATGTATGATATGAATTGATCTATTTTAGGATTTATTATCCTTATTAAAATTAAACTTAATATTCCCCAAAAAAGCGAATATAGTAAGCATATTCTGCCATTTATATTTAAAAATCTATTAGAATAATCCCACCATCTTGCATCAAATAATATTTCTCCTAAAAAGCTAATAGTATATTCTACTACTGCTCCTACTAAACAACCTCCAAAAAACAGAGTGTAATTATTTTTGTTAAAGTATCTTAATGATAGGATTAATACTACTGCTCCTACTCCATATATCCCGCAAAAACGGGCCATATAAAAAGCTTCTCCTGCTTTCTATTACATTGTAATTTATTAATGCAAATAATGTTTCTATCACACACCCTATAAAACTATATATTATAAAGTATGTTAATATTCGCCATATACTTATTTTTGGTATTTCTTTCTCCATTTATTGCTCCTTATAATACTAAATTTATAATCAAATTTTATTCAAACAGTGCGCCTAATCTCCTGCGTTGAGCTACTTTGTACTATTAATCTACATTACAATTGTTCCTATGCTTTCTTCTTTAAATGTCGATTTTACAACTATTTTTACATTCTTTGCTTTGGCCAGCCTTACACATTTATTATGTAATACTTTTGCACCGTTATTTGCCATTTCTAACATTTTATCATATGTTATCTTATCATATTTCACAGCTTTATCATTTTTGTTTGGGTCATCTGAATAAACTCCATCCACATCTGTAAATATTTCACATTTTTCTGCTTTTAATGCTGATGCTAGGGCTATTGCTGTTGTATCTGAACCACCTCTACCTAATGTAGTTATTTTATTATTTTTATCTATTCCTTGAAAACCTGCAACTATTACAATTTTTCCTTTTTCTAAATCATTTATAATATTGCTAGTTTTTATATCTATAATATTTGCATCTCCAAAGTTTGAGTCTGTAATTATTGGAACTTGCCACCCTAGATAAACTTCAGCTTCATATCCTAATTTTTCTAAGCACATTGCTAGCTTTGCAATTGTTATTTGTTCTCCTACTGAAACTAATATGTCGTGTTTATCTTTACTTGGCATATTTGTAATTTCTTGTTCCTCTTGTATTAGATTATCTGTAGTTTTACCTTGTGCAGAAACTACAACTATAACTGAATTTCCTTTATCCTTTTCTTTTGTAATATGTTTGCAAACATTAAATATTTTTTCTGTGTTTGCTACAGAACTTCCTCCAAATTTTTGTATAATTATTTCCATTATGGAACCTCTTTTTATTATTAAAATACCAATAATATCTAAGTTTAAATATTATATCGTTTTTGCTTGTTTTATTATATACTATAATTATATTTTTTGCTACATTTTGTTTAATTTTAAATAGCTTTCCATAAAACCATTTAACTCACCATTCATTACTGCTTCTACATTGCCTACTTCGTAATTTGTTCTATGGTCTTTTACTAAAGTGTATGGACAAAATACATATGAACGTATTTGACTTCCCCATGCTATGTCTCTTTGAACACCTTTTAAGTCTTCTATTTTATCTTTTTGTTCTTTTTCTTTTAATTCTAGTAATTTCGATTTTAGCATAGTCATTGCATATTCTCTATTTTGTGTTTGAGATCTTTCTGTTTGACATGTCGTCACAATACCTGTTGGTATATGTGTTAATCTTACTGCTGATGATGTTTTATTTACTTTTTGCCCTCCTGCTCCTGATGCTCTAAACACATCCATTTTTATATCATCTGGATTTATATCTAATTTTATGTCTTCTGTTATTTCTGGTAAAACCTCAACTGATGCAAATGATGTGTGTCTTCTTCCTCCTGCATCAAATGGAGATATTCTAACTAATCTATGTACTCCCATTTCTCCTTTTAAATATCCGTATGCGTTTTCACCTTTTACTACGAATGTTACACTTTTTATTCCCGCTTCATCACCTTCTAAAAAGTCTAGTTCTTGAACTTCAAACTCATTTGATACAGCCCATTTACTATACATTCTATATAGCATTTCTGCCCAATCCTGTGATTCTGTTCCTCCTGCTCCTGGATGAAGCGTTAGTATTGCATTGTTTTTATCATATTTGCCAGATAATAATGTTTCTAACTGTAAACGCTCTATTTCTTCTTCCAATTTTAAAGTATTTTTTAGTACTTCCTTTCCAAGTTCGATATCTTCTTCTATTAATAATAGTTCATTTAAGCTTTCTAGGTTTTCATGGTCTGTTTCCATTTTTCTAAATTTTGCTAATTTATTTTGTAGACGTTTCATTTTGGTAAGAACAACACTCGAATTTTGTTGGTCTTCCCAAAAATTAGGTTCAGATGTTTTTGCTTCTAATTCTTTTATCTCCGTTTCTATAGCATTAATGTTAAGTGCTTCTGCTATGCTATTAATCTTCTCTTTTAAGTTTATTAGCTTATGTTTATTTTCCTCTAATTCAAGCATTGTTTCCTCCACATTACATTTCTATCATTATTCACTATTAACTCTTCACTGTTCATTATTAACTGATTAACACGATTTATCGTGTTAATCACATTTACTTTCCACAGCATTGTTTATATTTTTTCCCCGAACCACAAGGGCATGGTTCGTTTCTCCCCACTTCTGGTGTTTCATTTTTTACTGGTGTATTTGGTTGTGCCTTGTTTGGTTGCGGACGAGCGATGCTCGCCCCTACATTATTTCCTATTGGTTGTGTATTTGCTTCCCCTTTTAAACCTTCTCCTGTTATTTTTACTGTTTGTTTTCTTTCTATTTTTTCTACTTTCTGCAAATGCAATAATATTTTTACTACATCTATTTTGATGGCATTAACCATTTCATCAAACATATCGAATCCTTCTATTCTATATTGAACTACTGGGTCTTTTTGTCCATATGCACGTAGTCCAATTCCGTCTTTTAGTTCATCCATTGCATCTATATGGTCCATCCATTTTTGGTCAACTACTTTAAGCATTGCAATTCTTTCTATTTCTCTTAATTGCACTTCTCCTATTTCTTGTTCTTTTGCCTCATAATTTGCTAATACTTTTTCTGTTAATTTTTCTATTATTTCTTGTTCATTAATATCCAAATCTGACGATGATAATTCTACATTTAGTATTGCTTTTGCATCTGCAATTAGACCTTCTTTTCCAATACCACTTTCTTCTATATGTGTTGTTACAATTTGTTCTACTACAGAATGCATCATTTTTACTATTCTATCTTTTAAATTTTCTCCATCTAGCACTTCTTTTCTTTGTTTATATATTATTTCTCTTTGTGTGTTCATTACATCATCATATTGAAGTACATGTTTTCTGATGCTAAAGTGTTTACCTTCTACTCTTCTTTGTGCATTTTCAACTGTTTTTGAAAGTATTCCCATTTCTATTGGCATATTTTCGTCTGCTTTTAGTGTATTGTATACACTTGTAATCATGTCTCCACCAAATATTTTCATTAAATCATCATCTAATGCAATATAAAATCTTGATTCTCCCGGGTCTCCTTGTCTTCCACTTCTACCTCTTAGCTGATTATCTATTCTTCTTGATTCATGACGTTCTGTTCCTATTATCTTAAGTCCTCCTGCATTTAGAACTTTTTCTTTTTCTTCTTTTATTTCTTCTTCAAATCTATCTTTGTAATTGTTAAAAGCTTTTCTAGCTCCTAAAATTTGTTCATCATCTGTTTCATTATGTGCATTTGCTTGTTCTATAAGTTCTTCGCTGTAACCTTGCTTTTTCATTTCTTCTTTCGCCAAGAATTCTGAGTTTCCTCCAAGCATTATATCTGTACCACGTCCTGCCATATTAGTAGCAATTGTTACTGCTCCATATTTTCCAGCTTGCGCGATAATCTCTGCTTCTTTTTCATGATATTTTGCATTTAATACTTCGTGTTTTATTCCTTCTCTTTTTAATATACTACTTATTTTTTCTGAATTTTCAATTGAAACTGTACCAACTAATACTGGTTGACCTTTTGAATGGCTTTGTTTTATATCTTCTACTACTGCTCTAAATTTTGCTCTTTCGTTTTTGTATATAATGTCATTCTGGTCTTTTCTTATCATTGGTTTATTGGTTGGTATTGAAATAACATCTAAATTATATATTTCTCTAAATTCTGATTCTTCTGTCATAGCAGTACCTGTCATTCCTGCTAATTTTTCATACATTCTAAAATAATTTTGGAATGTTATTGTTGCTAATGTTTTAGATTCATTTGCAATTTTTACATTTTCTTTTGCTTCTATTGCTTGATGTAAACCATTACTATATCTTCTTCCATACATTATTCTTCCTGTAAATTCATCAACTATTAATACTTCACCATCTTTTACTATATAATCTATATCCTTTTTCATTATTCCATGTGCACGTAAAGCTTGATTAATATGATGTACTATTTCTGAATTATTTATATCATTTAAATTTTCTAGTTTAAAATATGATTCTGCTTTTTTTATTCCTTTACCAGTAAGAGCTGATGATTTTGCTTTTAAATCTATTACATAGTCATATTTTTCATTATCTTCTGCTTGGTCTAAATCTTTTGCATCTTCTTCTATTATTGTTTTTGCTTGCAAGCGTCTTACAAAATCATTTGCTAGTTTGTATAAATTTGAACTTTGTGCTGCTGTTCCTGATATTATAAGTGGAGTACGTGCTTCATCTATTAAAATACTATCAATCTCATCTACTATAGCATAATTTAGTGGTCTTTGCACCATTTCTCCCTTGTTTATAACCATATTGTCTCTTAAATAATCAAAACCATATTCATTATTTGTTCCATATGTTATATCTGCATTATATGCTTCTTTCTTTTTTGATGAGTTCATTCCTGCAATAACTAATCCTACTGTTAATCCTAAAAATTTATATAATTTTCCCATCCACTCGCTATCTCTTTTTGCTAAGTAATCATTTACAGTTACTACGTGTACACCTTTTCCTGTAAGTGCATTTAAATACACTGGCAATGTTGCAACTAATGTTTTTCCTTCACCTGTTCTCATTTCTGCAATTCTACCTTGATGTAATATAATTCCACCTATTAATTGAACATCAAAATGTCTCATTCCTAATACTCTTTTTGATGCTTCTCTTACAACTGCAAATGCTTCTGGTAATATATTATCTAAAGTTTCTCCATTTTTTAATCTTTGTTTAAATTCTTCTGTTTTTCCTTTTAATTCACTGTCAGATAACTTTTCTACTGTTGGCTCTAGTTCATTTATTTTCTCTACTATTGGCATTACTCGATTTACTTCTTTTTCACTATATGACTTAAAAATTTTACTAAAAATCCCCATGTTTAACCCTCTTTCTAAAAGTTTAATATTTATACATTTATATCATAATTTATCATATCTTTCAAGATTTTTACATAGAATTAAGTAAAAAGTCAACTATTCAATACATTTAAATTAATAATCTTCAAGTTCAGTTGTCTTACTATTGTTCGTAGAAGTTCTATGTGTCTTTTATGGCACCCTTTCATTTATGAACATTTTCCATAAAATCCACTTAGAACTTCTATACTCACCCGTGCGAACCCTTCACTTTCAGATTATTGATTTAAATGTATTGATATAAAGCGAGGTATATTTATGTTTATTTATAATGTTAAATTAAATAGTAAAAATATTGTTAAAATTTCACTTATTGTTATTTCCATTATTGTTGTTATATTCTTTTTACTATCTCTTTATAGAATTTTTAGCAATAGTTTTGAAGTTAGAGATAGGATTCCTGAACCAGATGTTGCTTACATAGAAGCTAATAATTATACAAATGTATTAAAAAGTGTATATGAAAATTTAGATAGTTATATTGGTCAAAAAATTTGTTTTTCTGGATATGTTTATAGAAATTTAGATTTTTCAGATAATCAATTTGTACTTGCAAGAGATATGATAGTACCAAATAGTGAAAAAAAATTAATTGTTGGTTTTTTATGTTCTTTTAATAAGGCGGAAGATTATGCTGATGGAAGTTGGGTTGAAATTACAGGAGAAATTTCAAAAGGAAATTATCACGGAGATATACCTGTTATTAAAATAACTAAAATTAATAAAATAGAAAAGCCATCTGATGAATTTGCTTATCCACCAGATGACACTTATATTCCTACTGCAGTATTATACTAAAATGTTCAGGACACGGGGACGTAGTTTTCGTCCATAGGGTTTGCAGTAACAACTGGGTGAAACCCTATGGACAAAAACTACGTCCCCATGTCCTGATTATTACGTTTCTTTGAATCCTTCTCCATAAACTTCCCTTGCATTTGTTATTATCAAAAATGCATTTGGATCAACTTCTTCTATTATCATTCTTGCTTCTCTTACTTCATTCCTAGACATTACACATAATAGAAGTTTCTTTTCTTCTTTTTTATACATTCCCTGTCCATATAATGAAGTAGTACCTCTTCTTAGTTCTCTATTTATTCTCTCTGATATTTCTTCCCACTTAGGAGATATTATAAGTAACATTTTTGAAAAGTCAATTCCCTCAAAGAATATATCTAGTATTTTACCCATAACGTATATAGCTAATGCTGAATATAAGGCTACTTCTATGTCTTTAAAAAATATTGTATTGGCAGTAATTATAATTGTATCTAGAATTACTATTAATGTTCCTGTTTTTAAGTGTGGTTTATAATTTCTTATTACATTAGCTAATAATTCTGTTCCTCCTGTTGATGCATTCGCTTTTAATACTATTGCTGTTCCTATGCCGACTATAATAGAACCATATAAAAATGCTAAAAATCTATCAGTTGTAATAGGTTTTAAATTTTCGAAAATATTTAAAAAGTATGATAATAATATTGTTCCTATTATTGCATTTACAAAAAATTTTTTTCCAATTTTAAAATATGCAACTAAAAACAATGGAATATTTAATACTAGCATTGTTGTTCCCACAGATAATCCAAATATATAGTATAATACTGTACCTATTCCCGAAAAACCTCCTGTTGAAAGCTGACAAGGCAATAAGAACAAATCTATTCCTATTGCCATAATTGCTGTACCTATTGCTAGTTTTAATAAATCTAATAATATTCGTTTTGCTTTTATTACATTTCTTCCCGTTTTTACTTTCATACCAAAACCTCTTTAGTATTATTGGAATTTTTGTAAAATTTATGCTTTTAATTTTAAAAATTCTTCATACATTTTTTTCGCTGTTTCTGGGCTATCTGGACCTGTAGCATTTTTTATTGGTGCAAAATCTTCTTCTCTTTTTCCTCTTAATATAGCAATTTCATCAAATAATCCAAAACTATCAAAGATAAACTTCTCAAACTTATAGCAATTTGGTTCTTTAGGTGTTATTAATTCTTCATTTTCATTAATATATGTACTTTTTTTCTTTGCTACATGATATTTTAATTCCTTTGTACTTGCTCTCTCTATTGCTTCTATATTGAATAAATTACACATAATATGAGATTCACCATATATCATTTCTCCATTATCATCTACAGCGTTTCTCATCTCTTCTGGAATCTCTGTATATTCAATTACTTTAATTTTTCCATTCTGTTTACAAAGCACTCCAACTTTTTCGTACGGACTATTCTTTATTATTGTTCTTGTAGCAATTTTAGTATTTTTCTTTATTGCTAATCCTAATAGTAAAACATCTACATATTTTACTAATAAATTGTCAACCGATCCAATAAATACCCATTCAATATTTCTTTTCTTCATATCGTCTAAAATACCTTTTTCTGCCATTGAATAGAATATTCCACCATTTCCATCTGATGCTAACTTTACTAAATGATCCTCTCCCATTATTATATTGCCGTTTTCATCTAATAATGGTCTTTCTTCTTGTTTAAAAAACATTATGTTTTGTTTTTTATAGCCAAAATAATTGTTTTTTTCAAAGAATTCTATAGTTTCATTATTATTTTCAGGGCTTGTCATAATATAGCATGGTAATTCTATCGAATATTTATTTTGTGCGTCTTTTAACTTTTCTATTATTACTTGAAATAAAGACTTATCCTCTGAATCCAAAGTTAATGTATATGTACCTTTTGGTCCTTTATGCCCTAATCTTGTTCCTTGTCCTCCTGCCATTATTGCCACCGCATATCTACCTGATTTAACTTTTTCTTCTCCAATTTTTATATATTCATTTAACTCTTGTTCAGAAATTCTATCCGGATTCATAGCTTTTACTGGTTCTATATTGTTTATTATATTTTCTTCTACTGTATGTTCAGTTTGTTCATATAAATCTTTTAATTGTTCAAAATTTATATTTAATATTTGATTTGCTAATTCTTCATTTTCTACCTTAATATGCTCTTGATTATATTTTTTTAATTTTATGCAAGCTTCTTTTATTTTGTCCATTATCGGTCCTCCTTTTGAAAACATACTTAGATACTATATCATTTTTTTTACTTTTTGTCTAGTCTTTTAAAATTTTACTTTATTTATTGTATATTTAATTAAAAAGTAGTATAATATAATATGTACATGGGGATGTATTTGGTTTCGACGGTATTTTTGAAGTATGAATAGCGAGTAGTGGATGGTCGCTTTGGCCACTATAAAAAAGCGAAATTAAAAATAAACGCTGATAATAAATTAGCATACGCTGCCTAAGTTGCAACGTCGTTTTACTGTAAAGCCTACTGTTACAGATAAAGCGTCGACTAAAGTAGGAAACAAAGTTATTTCTTGTCTTTGGAAATAATGGGTAATTTTAAAGACTACTAAAATTTAAGCGTGTTTATTTGCAAGAATTTTAGGAACTCTAATAATAAACTACACTCGTAGAAGTTTATATGAATAGAATATTGGACGAGGGTTCAACTCCCTCCATCTCCACCAAACTTGCCTAAAGGCAAGAGTGAAGAACGAATAGTGAATAGTGAAGAGTATAGAAGCAAAATCCAATTAGAAAAATTAGGGGCAAGTTTGTACTATTAACTATTCACTATTCATTTTTCACTATTAACTAATTATCATTTAATGTAAGTAGCAAGATAGCTAACTTTGTAATTCTTAATATTACTATATAAAATCAACATAACAAAAAAAGGCACTGATAATTCAGTGCCTTGGTAGCGAGAGGTGGATTTGAACCGCCGACCTGCCGGGTATGAACCGGATGCTCTAGCCAACTGAGCTATCTCGCCATGAACTATTCTATTATAACTACTTTTTATGGTTTTGTCAAGGAAAAAAGTAAAAAAATATATTTTTTTACTTTTTTTCTTTTATTTCTGGTATTATTATGTTTTTTTTATCTTCTTTTGGCTTTGGTTTTGCAACATTTAGATGTTCATATACTGGAGATATTTCTAAATTTTCTCCAGAGTCATCTAGAACAACTTCTATATCTTCTTTTTCGTCCATAATAACCTCCTAGCTGTTCATATTTATTAAGGGCATAATTATAAAATAAATTATACCCTTAACAAATTCTATTTATTCTTTTTTCCATAAGTTATTTCTACTTCTTGGAATAGGAAATTTTTGAAACTTTGCCATGTAATTTCTTTATGTAAAAATTCATTTATTTCATCTTCAATTTTTTGTTGATATGGTGTTAATTCAACTTTTATTTCATAAGATAGAACACCTTTTAGTTTTGACCAGAAAGATGGTTTTGCTGGTAAGTTTGCTCCGCTAGCATTGCATACTCTAAAAGCAGAGTAGTTTTCTTTTTCCATTCCACTATTTCCTATTTTTCCTGCATTTTCTATTCCTACACCAGTATTTTCACCTGTTATTTCTCCATTACCTTCCATTGGAATAAATTTTGATACTTCTTTCATTACTATTTTTCCTCCCTTTTACAGTATTTTGAGATCTTCTTTAGTATAAATATATTGCTAATCTCTTTTATCTTCTTATAAATTTATACTACATTTTTCTATAATAATCAATAGTTTTTTGCAAGAAAATTTTAACATTTGTGTTACAAAATTATTACAATAATATTACATAATTTTTCCAACTAAAATTAGACCTTCCCTATCTATAATTGTAACCTTTTTAATATTATTCTCTAAATTTTCTCCTACCGATTTTACTTCTATGTAATTTGTTGTATGTCCTATAGTATAGTTATTATCTTCTTTTGATTCAAATAAAACTTCTAATTCTTTATTCATATATTTATCTAAAAATCTAATTTCATTTTTATCTGATAGTTCTAATAATCTTTTACTTCTTAATTCTTTTGTTTCTGGATTTATTTGGTCTTTCATTTTTGCAGCTAAAGTTCCTTTTCTTGGTGAATATTTAAATACATGCATTTTACTAAATTCTATTTTTTTTAAGAATTCATATGTTATATTAAACTCTTCTTCTGTTTCTCCTGGAAATCCTACTATTATATCTGTTGTTAGTGCTACTTCTGGAAATTTATTTCTTAATAATTTTACTCCTTTTTCAAATTCTTCTGTGGTATATTTCCTATTCATTCTCTTTAATGTTTCATCACATCCACTTTGAAGTGATAGATGAAAATGGTCGCATATTTTATCTACATTTCCTAATCTTTCAACAAACTCTTCTGTGATTAAATTTGGCTCTAATGAACCTAAACGCATTCTCTTTAATCCTTCTATTTTATTTATTTCTTCTAATAAGTCTATAAGTCTTATTCCATCATCAAAATCTTTTCCATAAGATGCAACATGTATTCCTGTTATTACAACTTCTTGTATTCCAGTTCTTACTATTTCTTGTATTTCTTTTATAACACTTTCTGGTTTTCTACTTCTCACTCTTCCTTTTGCATAAGGTATTATGCAATATGAGCAAAAGTTATTGCAACCATCTTGTACTTTTATAACTGCTCTAGTTTTTTCTGTATATGTTACTGTTCCAAAGTCTTTGAACTCTTTTTCTTCTTCGATTTTTCGTACCTGTTCATACTTATTTGAATACTGTTCTACAATACTTACAATATCTGCTTTATCGCTATTTCCTACTATTATATCTAGTTCTTCAATTCTTTTTAGTTCTTCTTTGTTTACTTGTGCATAGCATCCAGTTGCAACTACTATAGCATTTTGATTATGCTGTTTTGCTTGTCTTATAATTTGTCTTGATTTTTTGTCTGCCATATTTGTAACACTACATGTGTTTATGACATATATGTCTGCTATTTCCTCAAATTCTACTTTTTTGTATCCATTTTCTATAAATTTTTGTGCTATGGCATTTGTTTCATATTGATTTACTTTGCATCCGTAGTGTGTAAAATGCTACCTTTTTTTGCATATTTTTTCTCCTTATATATAAAATCCGCCCAATCTCGTCGGAGTTATATATGTTTTGTTCTCATAAAAACAGTCGACATGGCTACGAAGGTAATCCGTAAGCCGTTGGCTTGTCTCTATTTTTATTCAAAAAAAATATATAACTCCTGCGTTGGGCTGTTTCCTACAATTAATAAATTTTTCATTATTCACTATTCATTATTAACTGTCTCAGCTTGCTGAGACACATCTGTTGGTCTTGCCATTTTTAGTTCTTGCCATCTTTCTTCTGATATCAATGTTTTTCTTGGTTTACTTCCTTCATATCCTGATATTATTCCTCTTGCTTCCATTTGGTCTATTATTCTTCCTGCTCTTGTATATCCTATTTTAAATCTTCTTTGTAATCCAGATGCTGATATCTGTCCCATATCTACTGCCATATCTATAGCTTCTATTAAGAATTCGTCTGTATCATCTTCTTCATCGGCATCTAATTCTTGGTCTGATACATTTGATTTTTCTATTTTTTCTAATATATCATCACTATATGATGGTCCTCCGTTATTTTTTAGGAATGTTACTATTTTTTCTACTTCTGCATCTGATATAAATGCTCCTTGAACTCTTTGTGGCTTTATTGTTCCTGATGGATAGAATAACATGTCTCCTTTTCCTAATAATTTTTCTGCACCTATTGAATCTAATATGGTTCTTGAGTCTACTCCTGATGTTACTGCAAATGCAATTCTACTTGCTATATTTGCTTTAATTACACCTGTAATTACATCTACAGAAGGTCTTTGTGTTGCTATTACTAAGTGCATTCCAGCAGCTCTTGCCATCTGCGCTAATCTACAAATTGCATCTTCTACATCTTTTGCAGCTACCATCATTAAATCTGCTAACTCGTCTATTATTATTACTATTTGTGGTAATTTCTCCTCTATACCTTCTTTTTCTAATGCCTCATTATATCCTGAAATATCTCTTACATTTTTTTCTGCAAATAAATGATATCTATTTACCATTTCTTGCACTGCCCAAGCTAGTGCACCTGCTGCTTTTTTAGGATCTGTTACTACTGGAATTAAAAGATGTGGTATCCCATTATATACAGATAATTCTACTACTTTTGGATCTACCATTACAAGTTTTACTTCACTTGGTTTTGCTTTATATATAATACTTGTAATTAATGTATTTATACATACACTCTTTCCAGAACCTGTACTTCCTGCTATTAAAACGTGTGGCATTTTTGCTATATCTGCTACTATTGTTTCACCTGCTGCATCACGACCTACTGCAAATGCTAATTTTGATTTTGCATTTTTAAATTTTTCATCTGCGATTATGTCTCTTAAAACTACCATATCTTTTTCTTTATTTGGTATTTCTATTCCTACTGCTTGTTTTCCTGGTATTGGTGCCTCAATTCTTATGCTTTCTGCTGCTAAGTTTAAAGCAATATCATCTGATAAGTTTGCAATTTTACTAACTCTTACTCCTTCTGCTGGTTTCAATTCGTAACGTGTGATTGTTGGTCCAACAGATACATTTTCTACTTTTGCAGATACCCCAAAACTATGCAATGTTCTTTGTAATTTACTTGCAGTATCTGTTATTGCTTTTTTACTATTCTTTGCTGTTAATTTACCCTCATTTAAAAATTCTATTGGTGGAAATTCATAATTCTGGTCTTCTACTGTTAGTGTGTGTTCTAATGTTAATACTTCTTTTGATTTATCTTCTTTAACTTCTTCTTGTTTCTTGAATAAGCCATTGCTTTCATTGTTTTCATTTGCCATTTTTATATTTATTTGATTATCTAATACCTCTGCTTCTTTTCTCTCAAGTTCTTTTAATTCTTTTTTACTTCTTTGTTTTTCTTTTAATTTCTCTACATTCTCCTTAAAACCAGAAATTCTTGGTTCTGTAGTTTCTTCTTCAATTTCTGCTCTTACTCTTGTTTTAGTTCTGTGTTCTCTATTTTCTCTGTTTTCTAATTTTCTTTCTTTTCTTTCCTCAACAATTTCTTTTACTTTTTCAGCTGGTTTTATACCATACATAAATACTGCAAGGATTAATAATACTCCTAATGCAATAATTATTGTGCTAGCTTTTCCAACTAGTCCAACTATATAATCTGTTAAACTTTTCCCTACAATACCTGTATCTGCATTAAATACGGTAGTAATTATGGCAATTGATATAACAAAGATTAGATATTGACTAACTTTAATTGCTATTGTTCTTTTATCTTCTTCACAAGCTAAATCTACAGCAGCAGCAAATATTGCAATTGGTACTAAATATTGTACCCAACCTATTGCGTATTCTAAATAAGGAATTACATTTTGTCCGATAGAACCTGGTTTTCCATATATTAATATTCCTAATACTATACTTATTATAAATAGCATTACTACTTGTATATCTAAATTATTTTTTTGTTTTTTCTTTCTTCTTCCCATAATTTGTTCCTTCCACTTTTAAAAAAAGTCAGAACTATGTAACGTTTCTGACTTTCAGATTTTTTATTATTTTAGCTCATTTCTATTTTGTTCTATTGTTCTTAGAGCCTCGTTAATTGATGCATTAATGTTGTTTATAGCACTTTCCAGGTTTTCCAAAATTCCATCTGCATAGTCCTTTGTTCCTTTTGTAATTTCTCTAGACATTTCGTTTGCTGTTTCTATAATCTCTGCTTTTTGTTCATATGCCTTTCTAGTAATTTCATGTTCATCAATCATAGATATTATTCTATTCTCTGCCTCTCTTACTATATCATCAGCTTCTTTCTGGGCTTCTTGTAATATACGTCCTCTTTCCTCTTTTATCCATTTCGCTTGTTTTAATTCGTCTGGAAGTTTTAATCTAACATCCTTTATTATTTCTAATACCTCTTCTTTATCTACTATTGCCTTTTCTGTAAAAGGTATTGCTTTACTCTTTTCTAAAATATCCTCTAATGTTTCTAATAATGTAAAAATCTCCATGTTTTACTCCTTTCGAATAAATATGAGAATGACTCGCCCATATTTTCTTTTATCAAAAATTTCAATCCCTAATGTTTTTAATGTTTCTTCTTTTTTTGTATCATCTGTTTCTAAAACTATCATTCCATCTTTTGATAATAAATTCAAATCTAATATTTCTTTTATTGCCTTTTCTGCGAAATCAGTTTCATATGGGGGGTCTAAAAATATTATATCAAATTTTTTATTACTTGTAGCTAAATGTTTTAATGCTGTGATATAATCTTTATTTAGTATTTCAGATTGTTCTAAATTTCTTGTATTTTCTATATTAGTTTTTATAACTTTAATTGCTTCAGTAGAATTATCACAAAATATTGCTTTATTTGCTCCTCTGCTTAATGCTTCTATTCCTAATGCACCGCTTCCTGCAAATAAGTCTAATACCTCTTTATCAATAATATCAAACTGAATTATATTAAACATAGCTTCTTTTACTCTGTCTAGAGTGGGTCTGGTATTTAGACCTTCTAAAGAAACTAATTTTTTCCCTCTAGCTTTTCCACTAATAACCCTCATACATTCCTCATTTTATTTTTATACATATATTTTATTCTTTTTTAAATATATGTCAAGAGTATTTTCGAAAATGTAATATTAATTTAATATTGTTGTAACATTTCTGTTATATTATACCTTATTTTGTAATATTTATCAATAGGAATTGCTAAAAAAACAGCTTTTATTTAATTAATAAAAGCTGTTTTCCTCTATATTTATTTTGTTCCAAAAATTCTGTCTCCTGCATCTCCTAATCCTGGTAATATGTATGCTTTTTCATTTTCTCCCAGGAATTTGCACCTAGCCTGTAAGCTCCTCACGTCGCTTATTCGATTGAAGATGTTAAGACTTCCAAAACTGGGCGCACCCCATAGCTGCCGACAGAGCTGAAGATGCCGTTGCTGAGCAAGCGGCTGTACTCGCCAATCACGATCCACACGAAGTGGTAGCCGTCGCTAACGAAGCTCGCAGACCCAAGCCAATAGTCTTGTGTGTTTATAAATGATGGGCAATCTTCAGTAGAATAATCATCTTTACTTCCCCCTAAATCCTCCACTTCTCCTACTGTCATTAATCTTCCTTTTACATCAAATGTGTCTCCATATGCTCTTGCAATTTCTATTGCATCAGTTGAAACTACTCCCATATTTGTTTTCTCAATATCAGTTTTATCAGTATATTCATTTAAATCCAATGGATAACTTGTTTCACTTGACCAATAATTAGTATTTGAAAATGCTACTGTTGGTGCAGAATCACTTTGTTCTAATTGTCCTGTTGTAGTAATGTTTTTTGCTGCTAACATTGCTACTGTATTTCCAGTTACTTTTATTACATAGAATTGCTCTGTTGTTCTTTCTTTATGTGTTACTAAATCACCTTCACTTAATCCTGTTTCTCCTGAATCTGTTGTTAATTCCCATTTTGCACCTTCTCCGCTGTTTCCTTTTAAATAATCCACATATTCATCTGCATTATTAAAATATCTATCTTCTCCGCCTATTGTTACATTAAATCCTGCTATGTTTGATTCTTCGCTATATGCTGTTTCTGTATCTGTTTTTGCTCCTTGTGCTGTTCCTATTAAATTACTGTTTACTACTACTGCTACTGTTACTGCTACTAATATTAGCATTACTATTATTGTTATTATTAACGCTATTAGCGTTATACCTTTGTTATTTTTCATTTTTTTGTTCTCCTTTTATTTTATTATTTTAAGTTCTTAAGAACCCCCAGTCGCCCCTTCGAGCGCTAGCCCCCCTTATTGAAGGGGCTTTTATTTAGATTTTTCTTCGATGCACGGACGACCACTGGTCTCCCCTACACTTTTGTTTTTTAACGCGCAAAAAGTTGATATGCTTTTTAAGCGCATTATTAATAAATGCGTTTTTTCACATACCAACTCTTATCCTTTTATATTTTATATATAATTTTTCTTCTATAAAATCACGTGTGTGTGTGTGTGTGTGTGTGTGTGTGTGTGTGTGTGTGTACAGCCTCAAGGCTTCTAACGTTTGTTAATTTCATACTTTCTCCTTTGATTTTTTATCGGACGAGCATTGCTCGCCCCTACATTTACTTTACCATTAAATTTTATATCATATTAAATTTGTTTGTCAATACTTTTTAAATATTTTTTTATCTTTATAAAAAAACAGCTTTTATTTTATAAATAAAAACTGTTTTCTTTTATATATTATTTTGTTCCAAAAATTCTGTCTCCAGCATCTCCTAATCCTGGTAGTATGTATGCTTTTTCGTTTAATTGTCTGTCTATTGATGAACAATATATTTGTACATCTGGATGTTTTTCTTCTACTGTTTTTATTCCTTCTGGTGATGCTATAATACATAAGAATTTTATCTTTGTTACTCCTTTTTCTTTTAAAAGTTCTATTGCATCTAATGCTGACCCACCTGTTGCAAGCATTGGATCTAATATTAAAACTTCTCTTTTTTCTATATCTTTTGGAACTTTAAAGAAATATACAGTAGGTTTAAATGTTTCTTCATCTCTATACATTCCTATATGACCTATTTTAGCATTTGGAACCACATTTATTATCCCATCTAACATTCCTGTTCCTGCTCTTAATATTGGTACAAATGCATAGTTATCTTCGTTTATTTTTCTTGCTTTCATTGTTTCCATAGGAGTTTCTATTTCTACTTCATATGTCTTCGCATCTTTCATTGCTTCGTAACAAAGCATTTCTCCTAATTCCGAGATTATTTCTCTAAATTCTTTTGTTCCTGTTCTCTTATCTCTTAGTATCGCTAATTTGTGTTCAATTAATGGATGTTTTAGTTCAATTGCTTTCATAAATAATTCCCCCTTAAAACTTTATTAATTGCTGTAACTAGCCCAACGCAGGGGCTTATATATTTAGAAAAAATTGAGGACCCCCGAAAAGCATCGCAGGCGTCTCCATCGTGGGCTCAATTTTTAATAAATATATAAACCCGACGAGATTGGGCGGATTTTACAGCAAATCTACATTTTGTTTGGCATTTCCATGCCTAATAATGTTACGCCTGTCTTTAATACAGTTCCTACACAATATGTTAAAGCAAGTCTTGCATCTTGAACTGCTTTATCTTCTGTTATTATTTTATGTTCGTTATAAAAGCTACTAAAACTTTGTGCTACATCAATTAAGTATCTTGCAACCACTGATGGTTCATTTTTTTGTGCAGAATTTTCTACTACGTCATTAAATCTGTATAGTAATTTTATTGTCTCTATTGCCTCTTTTTCTTGTAATTTACTGAAATCTATCTTATCTATTTCTGGTACATATCCTGCTTTTTCTAATAAACTTCTTGTTCTTACATATATATATTGTATATATGGTCCTGTCTCTCCTTGGAAGTTTAATAACATATCCCAGTCAAATATCTCATCTTTTATTCTGCTATTTGATAAATCATTGAAAATTATTGCACCAACTCCAACTTTTCTAGCTACTTCTTCTTTATTTTCTAAGTTTGGATTTTTCTCATCTATTATTTTTTCTACTTTTTGTATTGCTTCTTTTAATATGTCTTCTAGGAATACTGAATTTCCTTTTCTTGAACCTATTTTTTCTCCATCTTTATCTACCACTAATCCAAATGGAACATGTTCACATTTTTCAGCATATTCTGGATATCCCATTAATTCTAATACTTTAAATACTTGTTTAAAGTGTAGTCTTTGCTCATTACCTACAACATATATTGCTTTATCAAAATCATATGTGTTTATTCTATCTTTTAATGAAGCTAAATCTCTTGTTGCATATATTGTTGTTCCTGCTGATGTGATTATTATACATGGTGGCATGTCATATTCTTCTAAATCAACTACCTGTGCTCCTTCTGATTCTTTAAGTAATCCTTTGTCTCTTATTTCGTCTACAACTACATCCATTTTATCATTGTAATATGATTCTCCGTTATATGAATCAAATTTTGAATTTAATAAATCATATGTTTTTTGATAATTTTCTAAACTAATTTTTCTAATCCATTGCCAAGTTTCTACTTCTTTTTTATTTCCTTCTTCTAGTCTTTTAAAGTATTCTCTTGCCATTTCTGTTAATTCTGGTTTTTCTTTTTCTTCTTGATTAAATCTTATATATATTTTTAGAATAGCTTGAATTTCACTTTGTGAAAAATCATACTCATCTTTCCACATATCATATCCCGCCATTACTTTACCAAATTGAAGTCCCCAGTCTCCTAGGTAATTTATACCCACACTGTTATATCCTAAAAAGTTATATATTTTGTATAATGCTCCTCCTATAACGGTTGAACGTAAATGCCCTATATGAAAAGGTTTTGCGATGTTTGGTGCTGAATAATCTATAACTACATTTCTTCCTTTACCAGTATTACTTGAACCATATTTTTCTTGCTTTTCAGCAACTTCTTTTAATACATTACTTACTAATGTTTCTTTATTTATATATATGTTAAGATATCCACCTACTATATCTATTTTTTCTATCAGGTTCTCAGCTATATCTATTTGTTCTTTTATTTCTTGTGCTATCATTGGTGGTGCTTTTCTTAGAGCTTTAGCCAATTTAAAGCATGGAAATGCATAATCTCCCAAATCGCTATTTGGTGGGATTTCTATATAGCTTGCTAATTCTTTCTCTTCTATATTTGTTATTTTAGAAATTGCCTTTGCAATTTCACTTTTAAAATTTATCATAACATCATTCTCCTTTCTAGTATCTTCGTTTCTCGGTATTTTTATTAATCACCTAAGCATATATCTAAGTTTCTTGCTACTTTTATTAAATCATCATCCATTTTTATTGTTTTTATGCTTGTTGATGCTGTTCCTCCTGAACGTGCTCCTATTTCTTTGTTATTTCCAACTACATCTTCTAGTGGAACATATCCTAGTTTTCCACCTTGCAATGTTACTAGCACATTGAATTTTCCTTCTAATGCTAATTCCATTGCTTTGTATCCATATTTTGTTGATAGAACTCTATCATATGATGTTGGAGTTCCTCCTCTTTGTACATATCCTAATGTAGTATTTCTTGAAACCATTCCTGTTAATTTTTCTAAGTCTTCTGCAAGTTTATCTCCTATTCCTCCAAGTCTTACATTGTCTAAACCTTTTCCGTCATTTAAGGTTTTCTTTACTATCATTTCTCCATCTTTTGGTTTTGCACCTTCTGATACTACTACTATGCTGAATTTTTTGCCTGCTGCTTTTCTTTCATTTATCTTTTCTACAACACTATTTATATCATAAGGAATTTCTGGTATTAATGCAACATCTGCTCCACCTGCTATCGCTGATTCTAATGCTATCCACCCTGCATATCTTCCCATTACTTCTAATATCATTATTCTGTGATGTGATTCTGCTGTCGAGTGTAATCTATCTAATGCTTCTGTTGCAACAGATACTGCTGTATTATATCCGAAAGTTATTTCACAATGAGCTACATCATTATCTATTGTTTTTGGTACTCCTATTATATTTAATCCTTTTACTGAAAAATCTCTTGCTGATTTTTGTGTTCCATCTCCACCTAATGTGAATATGCAGTCAAAACCTGCTTTTCTTACATTTTCAACACATATATCTGATACATCTTTGTATACAATTTCACCATTTTCTTCTACTTTTAAATTAAATAGATTTGTGCTGTTTGAAGAACCTATTATTGTTCCTCCTCTGTGTAATAATCCTGAAGCACTTCCATTTGATTCTAATTTAATATAGTTGTTTTCATATAGTCCTTTATATCCTTCTATATATCCATAGCATTCTACTCCATTTGTTTCTGCTGTTTTTACTATAGCTCTTATGACTGCATTTAATCCTGGGCAATCTCCACCATTTGTAATTATCGCAACTTTTTTAACCATTTTATTTTCTCCTTTATATATTTTTAATTTTTTTAAGAACCCCCAGTCGCCCGTATGGGCGACAGCCCCCCTTGTTAAAGGGGCTTTTAGTAAATTCTTCGAAGAGCGGACGACCAATGGTCGCCCCTACATTTTCATTTATTCCTTGTTTTCTCTTGTCATTTTAATAGCCTCTTTTAATGTCAATCTAGAACCTGTATTCAAAATCGTAGACGAATATACCTTTATAGCTATCATTGCAAATATCCATGTTGATATTATTAAAACTGCTAGAGATGCTAGTATTTCTGTATTTGTAGCTGTTCCCATCATAACTCTTAGTGGCATACTAAAAGGAGCTGATATTGGAACTATTCCTGATATCTTATTTAAATTACTGCTAGGATTCATCATTGAGAAATATGCTAAGTAAAATCCTATAACTGCCACAAAACTTACTGGTCCATTAGCATATTGTACATCTTCTGGCTTGCTTACTGTTGCTCCTGTTAATGCAAAGAATAAAGAGTATAAAGCATAACCAAAGCAGAAGTATACTAATGTTAGAACTAATAGTTTTGGTGTAATTGATGATACATCAAATATTGTATTTAATAATTCTGGATCCATGCAGAATTTTGCTGATATAAGTGCTACAGTTATCATTAATATTACTTGCACTAGCCCTACAATTCCTATTCCTAATGTTTTTCCTAACACTATTGTCTTGCTATCTGTGGAAGTTACCAAAGTTTCTATTATTTTTGATGTTTTCTCCGTTGTTATTGAAACTGAAACTTGTTGTGCACAGAAGAATACAGCATAGAATAGAACTAATGATATTATCATCATAATTGCTACATTTCCTTTTGCAGCATTTTCATCTGTTTCTACAAGTTCTACTTCAAATTGCGGTTCTATAGAAGCTATTTGCTCTGGTGTTATATTTAACTTTGATATTTGTATGTTTCCGTATAACGTTGTAAACATTGCAATTAAATCTTGTGGAACTTCTCCAAAGCTCATTGATGCACTTTCTACTATGTATTCCATTTTTATATTATTTTCATTTTTTGTAAATTTAATGCAAGTATCAACATCGTTTTCTATTTTTTGTTTTATTTGCTCATAACTTAAATTCTCTTTAGTTATCTCAAATTTATATCCCATTTCCATTTGGTTTAAATACTCTACATTTCCCTCAAATAGATTTTCTGGGTCCATTACTAATACTCTTTCATCTAGGCTATCAGTTCCAAACATTTTGATTATATTTGGAATGTTAAATGCTGCAACTATAATAAGTAGTAGCACTATCGTAGATATTATAAATGATTTCTTTCTTAGCATTTCCTTAACTGTAAAGCCTGTTACTATTCCTAAATTTTTCATTTAAGTATCACCCACCTTTTCTATGAAAATTTCATTTAATGTAGGTTTTTTTAATTCGAATTTACTTACTTTTATATTCTCATTTGCTAATTTCTTAAATAATTCTTCTCCCTGATTTTCTTGTTTCATTCTTATTAAATAGTGATTATCTTTATTTTCTAAAATTTTTAACTCCGCTTCTTTAATCAAACTATCTATATTCTCTGATACTATAATTTCTAATTTTTCTGATTGATAGCTATTCTTTATTTTTTCTAAGTTTCCTTGCACAACCGTATTTCCTCTATTTAATATCGTTAAATCTGTGCAAAATTCTTCTATTGATGCCATTTGATGACTAGACATTATTATATATTTACCTTTATTTATAAGCTCTTTCATAACTTCTTTCAAAAGTTCTGTGTTAACTGGGTCTAAACCACTAAAAGGCTCATCTAATATTATTAGTTCTGGATTATTCATTACAGCTATTATAAATTGTATTTTTTGTTGATTTCCCTTTGATAATTTTTCAGCCAAAATATCTCTATATTCTTCCATATCTAATCTTTTTAGCCAATAATCAATTGCTTTTTCTGCTTCAGAAGTATCCATCCCTTTTAGTCTTGCAAAATACACTAATTGATCATATATTTTTGTTTTTGGGTATACTCCTCTTTCTTCTGGCATATATCCAAAATTAACATTCTCTCTTGTTACTTCTTTTCCATTCCAAGTGATTTCACCAGATGTTTTCTTTATTATTCCTAAAATCATTCTTATTGTAGTAGTCTTACCTGCTCCGTTTGTTCCAAGCAATCCATACACTCCTGGTTTATTTATTGAAATATTAAGATGTTTTACAGCTTCTTTAGTTCCAAAATTTTTGCAAACATCTTTAAGTTCTAAACCCATATAATCACTTCCATTTCTGGATAATTATATAATAGTTTTTTATTGTTTGCAATAGTTTTTTCCTTTTTGAATACATATTTTTCTACTTTTGGGAAAGAATTATTTTATGAGTAATTTTAAACAAAAATTGAAACATTTTTTTATGTTTGAACCTGAGAAATCTTATGATTTTGTTTTATCTCAAAGCGAGTCAGCTTCTCAGGATAATTCTGATTCTTATCTTCCTGATAGAGAAATTTATGCTAGTTTAGATCAGAATTACGATTATTTAAAAGTTCAGTATAATACATTAATTAATAGTGATATTATTACTCGTCCTTTTACTATAAATATAAATAATAAAATATATAATTGCTTACTTGTTGGAATTGACGGTATGATTTCCTCTAATTTGGTAAATAACTTTCTATTACGCCCATTAATGGAAACTAATAAAAACTATAATAAGAAAATTTCACAAAACGTTAATGGAATTGAACTAAAGAAAATTAAAAAAGTAAATGTTGAAGATTATATTTTTGATAAACTTTTACCTCAAAATAGTGTAAAAAAAGTTTCTAAATTTTCAGAGGTTGCTCTATATGTAAACTCTGGAGATTGCGCACTTTTTGTAGATACTTTAAATGTTGCTTTTGCAGTTGATGTTAAAGGATTTGATAGTAGAGGAATTGAAAAACCACAAAATGAAATTGTTGTTAGAGGTTCTCAAGAAGCTTTTGTTGAAAAACTTAGAACTAACACTTCTATTCTTAGAAGGTTGGTTAATAGCTCTGAATTAATTATAGAAAATACTAATGTTGGTAAAGTTAGCAGAACTAAAGTTGCTGTCTGCTATATGAAAAATATTGCAAACTCTAGTTTAGTTGAAGAAGTAAAGTATAGACTAAATAACATTGATGTAGATTATGTTCTATCTTCTGGTAATGTTGAACAGTTAATTCAAGATAATAGTAAAGTAGCATTTCCTCAAATGATATCTACTGAACGTCCTGATAAAGCAACAACTTATCTTCTTCAAGGACGTGTAGTAATTATTGTTGATGGTACACCTTATTGTTTAATTGCTCCGGGAGTTTTTATAGATTTTCTTTCCTCTCCTGAAGATTTAAATTTAAAACATCAATACTCTAATTTATTAAAAATTATACGTTTTATTGCTACATCTATAACACTGCTTTTACCTGGTATCTATGTTGCAATTATGAATTATCATACAGAGCTTATACCCACAGAGCTGTTATTTACAATAGCTGCTTCCCGAAATGCTGTTCCGTTTCCAGTTATATTCGAAATTTTATTAATGGAAATCTCTTTTGAGCTCATTAGAGAAGCTGGTCTTAGAATTCCTACCCCTATTGGTCCTACTATTGGTATTATAGGTGCTCTAGTATTGGGAGAATCAGCTGTAAGTGCAAATCTAGTTAGTCCTGTTATTATTGTCCTTGTTGCTTTAACTGGTCTTTGTTCTTTTGCTATACCTGATTTCTCACTTAACTTTACATTTAGAATTTATAAATTTATATATATATTCCTTGGATACTTAGCTGGATTATTAGGTATTGCAATAGGATTATTCACTCAACTTGCTATTTTGTGTTGCTTAAGGTCTTTTGGAGTACCTTATTTAGCTCCATATGTACCTATAACTAACTTAAAAACATCAATTTCTTATTTCGTTCATTCTATATGGAAAAGAGAAAGAAGAGCCGACTTTCTTAATACTCAAAGACCTCAAGAGCAAGCTCATATTAGTATAAAATGGAAGAATGGTTAGAAAGGATAAAAAATGGATAATGTTGATAGAATTGGTAAAATAGAAGCAATTGCTTTACTTATAACAGTAATTGCTAATAATATAATATTTAATATTCCTACTGTTATATTAAATTTATCTGGGACTGGTTCGTGGCTTAATATAATTTATTTAGGCATTATATCATTAATATTTATTATTATAGTTTGTAAATTATTAAAACCCTTTGTTCAAGCTGATTTAGTAGATATCTCAGACTTTTTGGGTGGTAAAATATTAAAAACCATAATTGGAATTGCATACATTTTTCTTTTTATCAGTTTCTCTGGTGCTTGTCTTAGATATTTAGTTAATAGCCTGCATGTGATATATTTTAATGATACTCCTCTACTATTTTTAATTTTACTTTTTATAATACCTGTAATAATTGCAAATAAATTTGGAATTAAAGCCATTTCTGGAACAAATATAATATTTGTTCCTATTGCAATGGCTTCAATTGTAATTCTTCTATTTGCTGCTTCTAAAGATTTTGTATGGCAAAGACTTTTTCCTATTTTCGGATATGGAGCTAAGAACATATTTTTATATCAATTGCCCAATATTTCTGCATTTAATGTAATTGGTTATTTATATTTTATAAGGCCTTACTTAAAAAAAGAAAACAACTTTAAAGCAATATCAATAATTTGTATTATACTTTGCATTTTGTATTTACTGTTAAGCATAATATCTTTATTAATGACCTATCCTTTTATAACACAAACTGATGAAACCCTTTCTCTATATGTATTAACGAGATTAATTACTTTTGGTAAATTTTTTCAAAGAGTTGATGCCATCTTCATATTCTTATGGATATTAGCTTTACTATCATTCTTAAGTTTTAATGTTTTTTTAGTAATTTCTATTATAAAAAAGATTTTAAACTTAAAACATTCATCTCAATTATCATATAGTATTTCTTTTATACTTTTAGGAATAAGTCTATCTTTTCCTAATCTTGTCTCCGTAAAGGTATTTAATAGGTATTTCTTTAGAGATTTTAACGCAATTCTTGTATTTGTTGTAAGTTTTATAATTATTCTTTTGGCATATTTTAAAAAACGAAAACAAGGAGAAAGTAAATGAAACTTAAAAATTTAATTTTAATAGTAATGCTAATATCATGCTCTTTTTTACTAACCGGTTGTAATAATGCAAGTGGTATTGAAACTAAAGCATATGTAATAGCTCTAGGCGTAGATTCTGGAGATACAAGTACCTTTAAATTGTCACTGCAGGTGGCTGTTTTAAATAATTCTGGTAATAACTCTTCAAGTTCTCCAGACCAGAGTTCTACAATTATATCTGTAGATTGTGCAACTTTAGATTCTGGAATTAGTTTAGTAAATAGTTATATTAGTAAAAAAGTTAATTTATCACACTGTAAAGTTATTATTCTCTCTGAAGAATTGGCATATAACGGAATCAGTGATATAGTTTATAGTTTTGCTAATAATATAGAAATTCGACCTGATTGTAATATTATAATAAGTCGTTCAGATGCTTATGATATGCTTAAAAATTCCAAACCTATATTTGAATCTAATTTTGCTAATTATTACGAATTAATATTAAATTCTACAGAATATACTGGTTATGTTGCCGATTTAAGTTTAAGTAACCTTCATGCTGATTTATTAAGTACAACTTCTGAAGCTTGTGCAATATTAGGTGGTATAAATACAGAAGAAACTCATTTAGCCCAAGATGCTGATAGTGGTAATTTGGATGATAATTATATGGCTGATGATACACCTATTAAAAGTAAAAATAATCTAGAAATTCTAGGAACTGCTGTGTTTCGAGGAGACAAATTAGTAGGAGAACTCACTAATTTAGAAACTCTCTGCCACCTTATTATCACTAATAAGTTAGAAAGTGCAACTATAAACTTACCTAATCCATTTGATTTTAATGCTACTATATCTGTATATATTAGTTTAAATAAATCTACACAAAATTCTGTTAAATTTGTTAATAATTTTCCTTATATTGAAAGTACTATTTATCTTATTGGTAATATTTCTTCTATTGATGGTTCAATAGACTTAACCAATCCAGATAATTTAAAAATATTAAATGAATATGTGAATGACTACCTAGAAACTAATATTTCATCATATTTATATAAGACTTCTCATGAACTAAAATCTGATATTGCTGATTTCGGAAAATATGTTTTACCAAATTATTACACTTGGGATGAATGGATTGATTCAGATTGGCTTAACAATTATCAAAATTCTTTTTTCAAGGTAACTGTTAATACAGAAATTCAAGGTGGATACTTGTATACTAAAATTTAATAAAAAGGTGATTAATCTATATGTTTGCATTTGTTCTTTTTATATTAACTTTATGGGCTTTTGTTAAGACTATTAGTTATGGAATTTTTGAAATAAAAAAAAATAATAACAGAACTGGTGGTATTGTAACCATAGTTATTGCTATTATCTCATTAGTATTTCCTAATGTTATGGTATTTATTAATGGATTCTATTAATTTTAAAAACAGGCAACTGTAACAGTTGCCTATACATATAATTTTACTATCTTAATATATTATTCCTAATGCTATTGCTAATATTACGAAAATCACACTCAAAATAATCGTAATTCTTTTTAATTTTCCTTGTGATGTTCTACCTTTATTTTTTTCATAAAATGACCCTGAGCCTCCTGTAATTGTACTTGAAGCACCTTCATCATCTTTTGATTGTGTTAATGTTAATAAAGTTAATACAATTGCAACTATTACATATATTATTATTAAAACTGTCTTCATTTCTTCCCTCCACTATATTTGATTTTATTATTGTAACATAAATTTGTGTGAAAAGCAATAATTCTGGTTAATTATTTATAATTACCGGGTTCAAACTGAAATAATATAGATTGCAAATGAGGTCGACCCCTGAGTAGCCGGAGGCGTGCAATTGTTAATATAATAGTAGTTATCGTAACAATTAATTAGAACTTTGTAGATAGTAAACCGCGGCTGGAGACCGGAATTAAAATCTATATTATTTCAATTTGAAGTAAATAATTTTTACTTTAAAATCCGCCCAATCTCGTCCGTGTTATATATGTTTTTTCTCATTAAAAATGTCAACATGGCTACGAGGGTAATCCGTAAGCCGTTGGCTTGTTGCCATTTTTATTTCGAAAAAAATATATAACACCTGCGTTGGGCTAGTATGTATAAATAATAAATTTTTATGCATTAACATGCTTTTTCTTTTCAACTAAAATTTCGCCAAAGTTTTTGTCTTGATTTGTTACTATTTTACTTCTTCTGCTTAATTCTAATACTCCCGAAAATGCTGTTACTGTTTCTAATTTTGTATATTTTTTAGTAGAACATAATTTGCTAAAAATAAATTTGTGTTTTTTTATTAATTCTCTAAATATATCTTTTACTTTACTTACAACTGTTACAGTTTCTAATATCGCAATCTTTTCTATATTTATTGAATTTCTATTTTTCTTGTTTTCATTTCTTTCTATAAGTAATTTGTAGCTTTCTATTATACTTTCCTTTTTATATTCTTTTTCTAATTTTCTATTTGGTAGTTGTATTTTTTCTGGTATTTTAAATAGTCTCTTTGAATAATTATCATAATTTTCTCTTAATGCTTTTGTTATTTCCTTATACTTTTTGTATTCTATAATTCTTCTAATAAGTTCTTCCTCAGTAATTTCTTCTTCATCATCTATTTCCTTTGGAAGTAAACTTTTTGATTTTAAATATACAAGAGTAGAAAGCATAACTATAAATTCACTTGCAATCTCTAGATTTAATTTTTCCATAGTATTTAAGTACTCTATATATTGTTCTGTAATTTGTGTTATATTTACTTTATTTATATCCATTTTATTTTTGTCTACTAGATGACATAATAAATCTAATGGTCCTTCAAAATTTTCTAATCTAATAT
>JAZRRK010000050.1:0-3794 GCA_045650705.1 Clostridia bacterium | reverse complement strand
TTATTTTATCACAAAACAAGCTAAATTTATATAGTTTGAGGTTAATTATATTTGGTAATTTCTTCGAAGTTCGGACGTGCAATGCACGCCCCTACAAAATTTCTGGTTAATTTTCAGACAGTCTGACGGGGTTTTTGTCCTTAGGGTTTCAGCCAGCAAAGCTTGAAATGCTAGGGACAAAAACCCCGTCCCCATGTCCTGTTTTTCGCCAAAACTTCCTATTTTTCATCGAAGGAAAAGTTTTTTAAAAAACGAATATATAAGGTGTACGAATGATAGGAGGGATTTTAAGTGAAAGTTACATATAATGAAAAGGACAAGCTTTTACTTTTGCAGATTACAGAAGAAATAGATCACCATTGTGCAGAAAAGATTAGAACCAGAGCAGATTTTGAAATACAAAAATACATACCCAAAAAGTTAGTTATGGATTTTGAAAATGTTAATTTTATGGATAGTGCAGGAATAGGTATGATTTTAGGAAGATACAAGATGATTACTATGTTTGGTGGAACAATGAATATGATAAATGTAAATACAAGTATAAAAAAAGTATTTGAAATGTCTGGAATATTAAAAATAATACCAATAACCCAAGATATAGGAGGAACAGAAATTGGAAAATGTGTATGAGAATAAAATGAAATTAGAATTTTTAAGTAAGTCAAGTAATGAGGCTTTTGCAAGGATAACTGTTGCAAGTTTTGCATCTCAGTTAGATCCAAGCATAGAAGAAATATCAGATATTAAAACAGCTGTATCAGAGGCAGTAACAAACAGTATAATTCATGGATATGAAGATAGGACAGGGATAATAAAAATTGAATGTACTTTATTTGCTAATTCCGTAGAAATTCAAATATCAGACAATGGTAAAGGAATAGAAAATATTGAAAAAGCAAAAGAACCTTTATACACAACGAAACCTGAGTTAGAGAGGTCAGGTATGGGATTTACTATAATGGAGAGCTTTATGGATGAACTAAAAATTGAATCAGTTGTAGGAGTGGGGACAAAAGTTACAATGAAAAAAGTTATTAATATTTCAAATGATACGGAATGAGAATGCTCTTAGAAAGGATGAAAACTAAGTATGTATGAGATAGACACAAAAGACATAATAGAGGCACAGAATAAATCAGAAGAAGCATTAGCTAAAATTGTACAAGAGAATTCTCGGATTAGTATGGAGCATAGTGAAGAGGTTTATGGGAAGAGGACATTCTCGGAGAAGACTTGTATCAAATTGGTTGTATAGGATTAATAAAAGCAATACAGAGATTTGATATAACATACAATGTACGTATATCAACATATGCAGTGCCTTACATAATGGGAGAGATAAAAAGATTTATAAGAGATGATGGACCAATAAAAATAAGTAGAAGTATAAAGGAATTAGCAACAAAAATAAATGAAATACAAAGAGAACACATAAATAAAACTGGAGAAGAGATGCAAATTGTAGAACTTGCAAAGAAGTTGAATGTAACAAAAGAAGAAATAGTAGTAGCCTTGGATGCTATAAGAAAACCAGAATCAATAGATGAAGAATTATATGATGAAACAAATGGAGAAACAAAAATATCAAGAATAGCTGATAATCAAGATGAAACAAATAATATAGTAAATAAATTATGTGTTAAAGAGTTAATAAGTGAGCTAAATGATAGAGAAAAAAAGATAATAATTCTTAGATATTTTAAAGGAAAAACACAAACAGAAGTGGCTAGAACACTTGGAATAACTCAGGTACAAGTATCTAGACTGGAAAAGAAGATATTGCTGGAAATGAGAGAAAAGATTGCTTAAAATTTAAAGAAGGAGTAAAAATGCGAAAAGTTATAATATATATTTTAGGATTTGTGCTTGTCTGTTTTTCCATACCGGTAATCTTCACAAATAGACCAGAAACAGAACAAATAGTAGCCTCTGGTGAAGTAAATACAGTAATAGAAAACAACGAGCCATATGTGTATCAAAATTATGGAACAGTAAGATTATTGAATACAGAAACAGGACAAGTAGAAACTTTAGCAATGGAAGAATATTTATATGGGGTAGTTTCAGCAGAGATGCCAGCAAGTTTTGAATTAGAAGCATTAAAGGCACAGGCAGTAGTAGCAAGAACATATACAGTATATAAGATGTATAAGGGTAGTAAGCATGAAAATGCAGATATATGTGACCAAGCAAGCTGTTGCCAAGCATGGATTTCAAAACAAGATAGACTTGATAAGTGGAATGAAAATGAAAGAGAAAGTAATTGGAATAAAATTGCTGATGCTGTAGATAGTACAATTGGAAAAATAGTTACTTATAATGGTGAGCCAATAAATGCTTTTTTCCATTCAAATAGTGGTGGAAGTACAGAAACTGTTTCAAATGTATGGGGAGGAACAGATTATCCATATTTACAAAGTGTAGAAACTTCAGGAGAAGAAGGATATACACAATATGCATCTACAGTAACTTTAACCAAAGAAGAAGTATTACAAAAAATACAGGAAAGTCATCCAGAAGCTCAAATTGACTTTAATACGGAAAACGCAATACAAATAATAGAGTATACAGAAAGTGGAAGAGTAAAAACAATACAATTTGGAAATATTCAAATATCTGGAGTAGAAGCAAGAACAATATTTGGATTAAAATCTGCAAAATTTAATATAGAGATAACAGACAATATAACGTTTAATGTTACTGGATATGGGCATGGAGTGGGTTTAAGCCAAACAGGTGCAGATGCAATGGCAAAAACAGGAGCAAATTATGAGCAAATAATAAATCACTATTATACCGGTATAAAAATAGAAAATATTTGAATAAAAAATTAAAAACAAGTACATAATTTAACTAAAGATAATAAAAGGGAGGAAATCCAATTGAGAAGAAGAGAAAATAGTGGTTTAAAGAAAATATTATTTATTTATGGAGGAGTGTTATTAGTATTAATAGCAACTTGTATAATAGTGTATACTATGTATAATAACAAAATTAAGGAATCTGCAAAACAAAGTCTATTAGCAGCAGAAAAGTTAACAGAACTAGTTCCAAATGATTTTGTAGAAGAAACAACATCAGAAATAAGTAAAACAATAAATGAAGTGCTAGAACAAAGTCAAAACCTAGTAGAGGAAACAGAAAATGAAGTATCTGAGGAAACTGTAATCACAAATGAGGTTCAAGAAGAACAAGAGACAGCTGTTATAGAAGAACCAGTAAAAAAAGAATTAAAATTTGAATATCCAGTAGAAGGAGAAATATCAAAAGCATATTCTGTTGATAATTTGATATTTTCTGAAACATTACAAGAATGGATAGTCCATAAAGGAATAGATATAAAAGCTCCAAGAACAACAGTAGTAAAAGCTTCAGAAGAAGGAACAGTAAAAGCAATAAAGAATGACCCAAGATATGGATTAACTATAATATTAGAACATATAGATGGATATAAAACAATTTATTCAAACTTATTAACAACAGAATTTGTACAAGAAGGAGAAAATGTTAGCAAAGGCCAAAGCTTAGGAACAGTTGGAAATTCAGCGGCATTTGAAATTGCAGATGAACCACATTTGCACTTTGAAATGCTAAAAGACGAAGAAAATGTAGATCCAACATTATATTTAAAATAAGGGACACGGGGACGGCAGACTGTCTGAAAATTAACCAGAAATTTTGTAGGGGCGTGCATTGCACGTCCGAACTTCGAAGAAATTACCAAATATAATTAACCTCAAACTATATAAATTTAGCTTGTTTTGTGATAAAATAAGTCTAGAAAATAAATA
>JAZRRK010000049.1:0-1863 GCA_045650705.1 Clostridia bacterium | reverse complement strand
ACTTATTTGTTAACTATTATTAATGGAATTATACTTATTTATCAAGAAATTAGATATTTAAAATATGAAGTTGAAATTACAAAAAATGTTAAAAATAATAAGTATATAATAACTATTATGCAAGCTTTAATTATGGTTTATTGGGTGTTTGTTTTAGCCCCACTTGCAGGTAATGATTTTTTGAGTGAATATATTTTTAAAGGTGGCTCTTTATTTTTACATGCTCTATGCCCACTTTTATCGATTATTAGTTTTTTAGGATATGATAATTTTGGGATAGAAAAAAGAAATGTTTTGACTTCTTTAGTTCCAACAATTATATATGGTGCCTTGATAATTATATTAAATTTTACTCATATTTTAATTGGCCCTTATGGATTTTTCGAAGTATATTATAGTCCTTATGAAGTTATCATTCTAACTCCAATAGCGTTATTATTAATTGAATTAGTAATTGGATTATTTTTATATTTGTGTAAGAGTGCATCATCAAAAGTAAAAAAGACAAATCTATAGTGTGAAATAGTCAAGAAAAAGTAGACACAAAAAAACATTTATATGAATCCCTGTTCAGTCCTATACTGAACGGGGGTTTTATATTGTAATGAATAAGCTAATCTTTGCGTGTTAAAATATTTAATATAGTCATTTATGGCTATATTAATATCTTCTGCTAAATATATTTTAAAATCTTTATATAATTCATTTTTAATCCAACCATTTAAAGATTCAATTACAGGATTATCTGTAGGTGTTTCTGCTCGACTCATTGATCTTTTTATGGTATAATTTTCGTATAGCTTGTTGAAAGCTTTTGAGGAGTATATAGAGCCTTGATCTGTGTGGAAGATGGTGTCAAGATCTTTATATCCTCTTTTTATTTTCTCTTCTAAAAATTGTTTACATGCGCTAAAATGGTTTGGCACTCCTGCACCATGTTTTGAAGGGCTTACATCAGAACCAATGATTTCATTATTGTAAACATCTACATAAAAAGTCCAATCATAGCTTTTACCTCTACAGTGAATTATAGTTGTATCAGACACAACTAGTTCAAAAGGTCTAGAAGGATTAAAATTCCCATTTACTATATTTGGATAAGTTATACTCTCTTCACCACGAGGAATATAAGTTTTACGCGCTTTTGAATGTATATTTAAACTTTTACACACTTTATGACATAAATTATCACTAAATATCCATCCAGTTTTATTTCTAATATTTTGAGCTATAGATCTATATCCGTAAGTTGAATGATGCTTATGGATATTTTTTATTTCTTCTGCTAATGCTATTCGATTCTTTTTATAGTTATTTGTTGTTCCTTTACGGTTTAGCCATTTATAGTATCCGCTTCTTGAAACATTCATTATTACACAAAGTGATTTAATATTAAACTCCCGAGAAAGAGTCTCTACTATTTCGTATTCTTTTCTGATAATTTCTCTAGGGCTATAAGAACATCCTCCTCGGTGTACCCTTTTTTTAATCGTTCGTTCTCGATTCTTAGTAACATGTTTTCATATTCAAGTTGCTCAATAGGTGTTAATTCTTTTCGTCTTGAATATTTGGCTAATGGATTACCAGGTTTACGTTGATTTTCCAGAGCTTCTATTCCTCCTTCATTATATCTTTTAACCCAACCTCTTATCATTCCTCCTGATATTCCCAGTTCCCTCTTTAATTCACAAGAGCTTTTTTCACCATTAATTATTTGAATAATAATTGAATATTTTGCTTCTTTTGACCATTCTCTATTTTTGCCACCTTTAGGTCTTCCCATAGTATCAACTCCTTTACTTTATTATAGCATAAGAAAAAACGTAAACACGTTTTTTTGTGTCTACGTTTATTTTATCATTT
>JAZRRK010000048.1:0-5908 GCA_045650705.1 Clostridia bacterium | reverse complement strand
ATGTTGACCATGAATATCAATTATGTTTTCCATAAATGTTTTTAACTCATTTACAGTAACCATTCTCCCATTAATTCTACACATATTTCTACCATTAGAATATATTTCTCTAGAAACTATAATATTTCCATCGATTGCATTTTTATTTCCAGGCATATATATGCAAGCTTCTACAAAAGAAAAATCTTCACCTTTTCTTATCATTTCTTTTGAAAATCTACCACCTGTTAGAATTTCTAGAGAACCTATTATTAAAGTTTTTCCTGCTCCAGTTTCACCTGTTAATATATTAAAACCTTCATTAAAATCTATTGATAAATCATCTATAATCCCTATATTTTTTATATGTAATGTAGCTAACATATTTTTCTACCTCCCAAATTCTTGTTCGTAAGTATTTTATATCTTTTATTTTTATTTGTCAATAGTTTTTCAGAAAATTTGTTCGTCTTTTGATTTGTATAAAGATATTAAAATATCGTTTTGGATTTATTTTTAGAATAAATTGTTAATTAATCTGGCAGAATGCCATATTCTATGAATGTTAATTATTGATGAATTAATTTCGTAAATAATTTTATAAGATTTATAAATAAGTTCTCTATGTTCTTCATTTTTATAAATTAAAGATTTTCTGCCCATATATGGAAAATAATACAGATTTTCAACTTTGTCTGTAATCTCAGAAACAGTTTTTATTGCATAATATAGAGAATCTTTTGAGATATAATTATAGATTTGAATTAAGTCATTATGTGCATCAATTGACCATACTATTTTTTCCAAAGATATGTTCTAGCACTTCCTCTGTTGTATAATAATTGCCATCAGCAATCTCTTTTTTCCCTAATTCTATTGAAGCTATAGTTATATCTTCTTCACTTCTTGTATAATCTCTTGCTATTTTTCTTAATTCTTCTTTACTCATTTTTCTATACATTTGTATTTTTTCTTCGCTTGTCATAGCAACCACTTCCTTTACAAAAATATTATTTATATTTTAATATCTTTATATACAGGTATTATATATTAGCATACCCTTTTTGTCAATTATTTTATTTAGTTTAAAAAATTTGGACGGCTAATTGCCGTCCTTGTTTTAGGTTGTTTCTATTTTTTCTGTTTCTTCTGGTTGTACCTCTTCTTTGTTTTCATCTACTTCTATTTGTTTTCTCTTTTCTTTTATCTTGATATTGTCTTTTGCTATTGTTATTAATAATTTTATTCTGTTTATTTGGTTGCTTTCACTTGCTCCTGGGTCATAATCTATTGGTGCTATATTTGCTTCTGGATATTTATTTCTTATTGTTTTTATTACACCCTTTCCTACTACGTGGTTTGGCAAACATGCAAATGGTTGTAAACATACTATGTTTTGTATTCCGTGCTGCATATATTCTAGCATTTCTGCTGTAAGTATCCAACCTTCTCCTGTTTGATTTCCTGTTGATAATATGTCTTCTACCATTTCTGCTAATTCTTCTATATTACATGGTGGTAAGTATCCTTTTTTAGAACTTGATAATGCTTTACCATAATCTTTTTCTAATCTGTTTACTACACTTAATGCAAATTTATATATTTTAGCGGTAAATCTTCCATTAGCTAATATTTTTCCTTTTACTACACTGTTCATTATTACATATTTTACAAATCCCATTAGGTCTGGCATTACTACTTCTGCCCCTTCTTTATCTAAAAGGTCATTAACATAGTTGTTTCCAAATGGATGATATTTTATTAATATTTCTCCTACTATTCCCACTCTTGGTTTTTCTTTAGACATATCTAATTCTATTTTTTCAAAGTCATTTACCATTTCGTATAAGCTTTTTCTAAATTCTTTTGAATTTGATTCTACTACTAGTTTTCTACATTTTTCTAACCATGTGTAGTATAATTTTTCTGCTTCTCCTTTATTTACTTCGTATGCTTTATTTCTATATAGTAACTTTTGTAGTAAATCTCCATATATTACACCTTTTATTAACTTTTTAGCTAGTGATAATGTTATTTTAAATCCTGAGTTTTTTTCTAATCCTACAAAATTAAATGATATAACTGGTATTTCTGGATATCCTGCATCTCGTAATGCTTTTCTTATAAATCCTATGTAGTTTGTTGCTCTACAACCTCCACCTGTTTGAGACATCATTAATGCTAGCTTACTTGTATCATATTTACCTGATTCTACTTCTTCTAACAACTGACCTATTGTTAAAATAGATGGATAACATGCATCATTATTTACATATTTAAGTCCTGTTTCTACTGTATGTGGTGTACATTCTCTTAATAGTTTTACTTTATATCCTTCTGACTTTAGTAGTTCTTCAAATATTTCGAAATGAATTGGTGCCATTTGTGGTACTAATATTGTATAATCCTTTTTCATTTCTTTTGTAAACTCAACTTTTTGAACCTCATATTTTCCTGCACATTTTGGTTCAATTTTTTTTCTATTATTCATACTTGCTATTAATGAACGTATTCTTATTCTTATTGCACCTAAGTTGTTTACCTCATCTATTTTTATTAATGTGTACATCTTACTAAAACTTGCTAATATTTCTTCTACTTGGTCTGTTGTAACTGCATCAACACCACAACCAAATGAATTTAATTGTACTAACTCTAAATTCTTATTATTTCCTACAACATCTGCTGCTCTGTATAGTCTTGAATGGAATACCCATTGGTCAACTACTCTTATTGGTCTTTTTACAGTACCCAGGTGAGCTATACTATCTTCTGATAAAACACATAATCCTAAAGCTGTTATCATTGTATCAATTCCATGGTTTATTTCTGGGTCTACATGATATGGTCTTCCTGCTAGAACTATACCTTTCATATTGTTTTCTTTTAAATATTTAAGTGTTTCTTCACCTTTTTTACGAACATCATCTTTATATTTTTGATATTCAGCTTCTGCTTTCTCAACTGCCTCTTTTAATTCTTTTTTTGTAAATTTATATTCTTTAAATTCTTCTAATTCATATAGTCTTTTTACTAGACCTTTATTTTCAAAAGGTAAGAATGGATTTAAGAATTTTATATCTTTTAATTCTTCCACATTATTCTTTAAAACTTCTGCATATGATACAACTATTGGACAATTATATTTGTTATTTGCCTCGCTATCCTCTTGTCTTGAATACATCATACATGGATAGAATATTGTTTTTATTCCTTGATTTATTAAACTTACAATATGTCCATGGCTTAATTTTGCTGGGTAACAAACTGATTCTGAAGGCATTGATTCCATTCCTTTTTCATAAGTTTTTCTATCACTTTTTTCTGATAAAATTACTCTAAAACCTAAATTTGTAAATAATGTAAACCAGAATGGATAATCTTCATACATGTTTAGAACCCTAGGCATACCTATTGTTCCTCTAGTTGCTTTTTCTTCTTCTAATGGTTTATATTGGAATAATCTTTGATATTTATATTTGTATAGATTTGGAATTTGTGCTTTACTCTTTTCTATTCCGGCTCCTCTTTCACACCTATTTCCTGATATAAATCTTTTTCCACTAGAGAATTCATTTATCGTAAGTAGACAGTGGTTCTCACATCCATGGCATCTTGTATGTACTACTGTTACTTGCAAGTTATCTAATTCTTCGTTTTTTGTTACTCTTGATTCATATTTTTTATCATTATTCATGTCGAATTCTTCTTTTGCTAAACATGCTATTCCATATGCTCCCATAAGTCCTGCAATATCTGGTCTTATAACTTCTTTTCCAACTATTAATTCAAATGCTCTTAAAACTGCATCATTGTAGAATGTTCCACCTTGTACTACTATTGCATCTCCTAATGTTTCTACATCTCTTATTTTCATAACTTTTTGTATAGCATTTTTTATAACCGAATATGAAAGCCCTGCTGATATATCGCCTACGCTGTAACCTTCTTTTTGTGCTTGTTTTATTTTTGAGTTCATGAATACTGTACATCTTGAACCTAAGTCTACTGGTCTATTTGATTTTATTGCTTCTTCTACAAACTCTTCTATACTTAAATTTAAGCTTTTTGCAAAGGTCTCAATAAATGAGCCACAACCTGATGAACATGCTTCATTAAGCATTATATTATCAACTGCACCATTTTTAATTTTTATGTATTTCATATCTTGTCCACCAATGTCTACAATACTTGTAGCATTTGGCATGAATTTCTTAGCTGCTGTATAGTGTGCAATTGTCTCAATTTCACCAATTTCTAGGTTTAATGCTGTTTGCATTAATTTTTCTCCATACCCTGTTGAACCAGCATATCTAATAACTGCTTTTTTAGGCAATACATCATACAACTCTTTTAACATTCCTATAACTGTTTGTAATGGTTTACCTTCATTGTTTTTATATGAAGAATATAGTAAGTTTGCATTTTCGTCTATTAATACTAATTTACTTGTTGTTGAACCTGCATCTATTCCTAAGAAGCAATCTCCTGAAAACTTATCTAATTCTCTTTTTGGAACATTATGCTTTGCATGTCTTTCTTTGAATTCACTATATTCGTTCTCTATAGTGAACAATGGTTTTAAAGAATCTGATGCTGTATCATGATAGTTCTTTAACAATTCTATTTTACTCTTTAATTTTTCTACCGAAATTGCATTATAATTAGCAGAATCAAGTGTTGCACCTTTTGCTACTAAAAGATGAGCATCTTCTGGCACAATGATTTCATGTTTTTCTAATTTTAATGTTTCAATAAATCTCTTTCTAAGTTCTGATAAATAGCTTAATGGTCCTCCTAAGAATGCAACTTTACCTCTAATTGGTCTACCACATGCTAAACCACTTATTGTTTGGTTTACAACAGCTTGGAATATTGAAGCAGCTATATCTTCTTTAGCAGCTCCTTCATTTAATAATGGTTGTATATCTGTTTTTGCAAAAACTCCACATCTTGAAGCTATTGGATATATCGTGTTATAGTCTTTTGCAAGCTCATTTAATCCTGGTGTTGTTGTATTTAATAATGTAGCCATTTGATCTAGGAATGCTCCTGTTCCACCTGCACATGTTCCATTCATTCTTTGTTCTATTGATTTACCAAAATATATTATTTTAGCATCTTCTCCACCTAGTTCTATTACAACATCAGTTTCTGGTATATATTTTTCAACCGTTCTCTTACATGCTACAACTTCTTGTATAAATGGTAGCCCTAAAAACTCTGATACTGACAAAGCACCTGAGCCTGTTAAAGCTATTGTCATATCATAATCTGCAAATTTTTCTGTTAATTCTTCTAAACACTCACATACTGTATTTTTTGTGTCTGAAAAATGTCTTTTATATGTATTATATAAAACTTCTAATTCTTTGTTCATTACTACTACTTTTACAGTAGTTGAACCAACGTCAATTCCTACGTGTATAATATCTTTCATCATTTTTCCTCTTTCTGCAATTTATCAAATTGAAAATTACCTGTCTATTATAACATATTTTCCTTAAAATATCTTAAAATTTTGAAATTTTTATTACTTTTTTGTCGAATTATTTTACTTTTTCTTGCAAATAGATAGTTCTGTTTGACAATAAATTATCATCAAACAGAACAGTACCCTATCTAACATTGTTTAAATCTATCTTAAATTATTATTTATGCAATCCATATCATTCATATAGAATTTCTTTTCAGCAAGTTTATCTTGAACACCACGTAAAGCTTCTCCAAATCTTTGGAAGTGAACAATTTCTCTTTGTCTTAAGAAACGAAGCGGATCTAAAACATTTGGTTCGTCACCAACAAGGTCAATTAATTTTTCATAAGTTGCACGAGCTTTTTGCTCTGCAGCTAAGTCTTCTTGTAAATCTGCAATAGGGTCACCTTTAACTGCAAGATATGCAGCTGTGAATGGGGTTCCTGCAGCAGA
>JAZRRK010000047.1:0-18200 GCA_045650705.1 Clostridia bacterium | reverse complement strand
AATCAAAAAATAGATTTAATTTCTTTATTAAAACCAATATTTAATACAAATGTATATGTAAAAAACGATGTTAAATGTTCTGCTCTTTGTGAAAAAAATATAGGAAATTTGAAAAAATATGATAATGCACTATTTATAACCTTAGGCACAGGAATAGGAGGAGCCTACTTTTATAAAAACCAATTACTTAGACCAAATGTATACCAAGGATTTGAAATAGGACATATGGTAATAAAAAAAGACGGTATAAAATGCAATTGCGGAAGCTGTGGATGCTTTGAAAAATATGCATCAATGAAAGCATTAAAAGATAAAGTAAAAAAAGAATTAAAAACAGGAGAAATAACAGGAAAAGAAATAAAAGAATTATTAGAAAAAGAGAAAAATTCAGAGAGAGTACAGAAAATAATAAATGAATATATAGAAAATTTAAGTTCTGGAATTGCAAATTTAATAAATATATTTGAACCAGAAACAATATCAATAGGAGGAAGTTTTGTATATTTTAAAGATATACTATTAGATAAATTGGAATCAAAATTAAATGAAGAGGGAGTATTATTTAATAAACAGGTAGCACCAAAGATAGTAATGGCAAAATTAAAAAATGACGCAGGAATAATTGGTAGTATTATAGAATATAAAGATTAAGATTGGTTAATAATTAAATTAGTGATAAAATAAAGCATAAAAGGAATGATGGAAATGTTATGTGATAATTGTGGAGAAAATGAGGCTAAGATAAAACTTACACATATAATTAATGGCAAAAAAACAGAAATGATGTTATGCGAAGAGTGTAGCAAAAAAGCAAGTATATCAAATATGGAATTTGAGATGCCAATTGATATATCAAACTTTTTGGGAGATTTCATATCAGATTATGAAGATAATACTTATGTTCCATTTAATCCAATAACTAAACAAATAAAGTGTAATAACTGTAACATGACATATGAAGAGTTTTTAGAAACAGGAAAGTTTGGATGCAAGGATTGCTATGAAGCTTTTTCTGGAAAAGTCGATTTATTATTAAAGAAAATACAAGGAACTGATAGATATAAAGGAAGAGAATGTATAAACAAAGAAGATAACAATCAAAAGATAAATATAAATAATGAATTAGAAGACTTAAAAAAAGGGTTAAAACAAGCGATAAAAGAAGAACGATATGAAGATGCAGCAAAGATAAGAGACAGAATAAATGAAATATCATGAAAGGAAAGTGAAGAAGTATGGCAAATTGGTACTTGGAAACAACAAATGAAAGTGCAGTAATAAGTACAAGAATTAGGCTAGCCAGAAATGTTTCTGGAATTCCATTTATGAGTTTAATTTCAAAAGAACAAGCAGAACAAGTAATAAAATTATTAATAGATACAGTAGAAAAAATAGGTCATGGACTTAGAGTTGTTAGATTAAAAGACATGGATGATGTAACAAAATTATCTTTAATAGAAAAACATATAATAAGTCCGGAATTTGCAATAAATAAAAATGAAATAGGAGCTATAGCTATAAATGATGAAGAAAATGTTTGTATAATGATAAATGAAGAAGATCATATAAGAATACAAACTTTTTCTTCTGGATTTAATTTGGGAAATGCTTTAAACTTAGCAATAGAGCTAGACCAACTAATACAAAAAAACATAAACTATGCATATAATGAAAAATATGGATTTTTAACAAGTTGCCCAACTAATGTTGGAACAGGATTAAGAGCCTCTGTAATGGTACATCTACCAGCATTAACTAAAACAGGGAATATTGGTAAAGTCTTAAATGTAGTAAATGGATTTGGCATGAATATTAGAGGCATATATGGAGAAGGAACAAATTCAAAAGGAAATATATATCAAATTTCAAATAAACAAACACTTGGAATAACAGAAGAAGAGGCTATAAAGAATTTAAAAGCAATAACAGACAAAGTAATAGAACAAGAAAAACTAGCACGAAAAATATTAACAAGAAAAGCAATCGAGTTAGAAGACGAAATATATAGAAATTATGGAATATTAACTAATTGTAAAAAAATATCATCAGATGAATGTACACACATATTATCAGATGTTAGACTAGGAATAGATTTGGGAATAATAAAAGAAATGACAGAGTGCAAATTAAATGAGTTAGAAATATATACTAAACCTGCAAATTTACAAAAGAGGATGGGACAGGTATTAGATAGCTACCAAAGAGATATAAAGAGAGCTGAAATGATAAAAAGTATAATTAATTCTTAAAAATAGCTAAATACTTTAATAATGCCCAATCTTACCTGCGTTGGGCTATTCGTTACATATAGTGAAAATAGGAGGTATATATGACATATAAGTTTACAAAAAAGGCTGAAAAATCAGTAGAGATTGCAGAGAAAATTGCAATTGAATTAGGACATAATTATGTTGGAACAGAGCATATTCTATATGGTCTAGTAAAAGAAGGAACAGGAATTGCATATAAAGTATTAGAAAATCAAAATGTTACAGCAGATGCAATTTTTGAAAAGATAGAAGAATTAGTAGGAGTAGGAGAGAAAAAAAGTGACAATACAATGGGATTAACTCCTAGAACAAAAAGAGTAATAGAAAATGCATTTAGAGAGGCAAGAAAACTAAGTTCAGAATATATAGGAACAGAACATTTATTAATAGGAATAATGAGAGAAGCAGATAGTGTAGCAGTTAGAATAATGTTAGAACTAAATGTGAATCCTCAAAAATTATACAATGAGTTAATAAAAGTAATAAATGAGTATGAGACAGGAGACAATGCAGTTACAGATACGCACAAAGATAGTAGAAGTAGCTATAATTCAACACCTACATTAAATCAATTTGGGAATGATTTAAGTAGATTAGCAACAGAAGGAAAGCTAGACCCAGTAATAGGTAGAAAAAATGAAATAGAAAGAATAATACAAGTTTTATCAAGAAGAACAAAGAATAATCCATGCTTAATAGGAGAACCTGGGGTAGGAAAAACAGCAGTAATAGAAGGATTAGCACAAGAAATAACAGCAGGGAATGTACCAGAGAATTTAAAAAATAAAAGAGTGGTAACATTAGATATATCTGGAATGGTAGCAGGAGCAAAATATAGAGGGGATTTTGAAGAAAGGATAAAGAAAGCTCTTAAGGAAGTCAAAAAAGCAGGAGATACAATTATATTCATAGATGAAATTCATACAATAGTTGGAGCAGGTGCAGCAGAAGGAGCAATAGATGCGGCAAACATACTAAAACCACTTTTAGCGAGAGGAGAAATTCAGTTAATAGGAGCAACAACTTTAAATGAATATAGAAAATATATAGAAAAAGATAGTGCACTAGAAAGAAGATTTCAACCAATTACGGTAAATGAACCAAACGAAGAAGATACAATAAAAATATTGCAGGGATTAAGGGATAAATATGAGGCTCATCATAATGTAAAAATAACAGATGAAGCAATAGTTTCTGCAACTAAATTATCAACAAGATATATAAATGATAGATTCCTTCCGGATAAAGCAATAGATTTAATAGATGAAGCTGCATCAAGAGCAAAATTAAGAACATATACAGAGCCAAGTACATTAAAGAAAAGAGAAACTGAGATACAAAAAATAACCATGGAAAAGGAAGAAGCGATACAAACTCAAAATTTCGAAAAAGCAGCAGAGTTAAGAGACTTAGAAAGAACAGAAAAAGAAAAGCTAGAAAAAGAAAAGCAAAAATGGAGAGATAAAAACAGTAAAGATGTAAAGCAAATTACAGATGAAGAAATTGCAGAAGTAATTAGCAATTGGACGGGAATACCAGCTAAAAAGCTAACACAGGATGAAAATACCAGATTGAAAAATTTAGAAAATACCTTACACGAAAGAGTAATAGGTCAAAATGAAGCAGTAACAGCAGTTGCAAAAGCAATAAAAAGAGGTAGAGTAGGATTAAAAGATCCAAATAGACCTATAGGCTCATTCATGTTCTTAGGACCAACAGGTGTAGGGAAAACAGAACTATCAAAAGCACTTGCAGAGAGTCTTTTTGGAGATGAAAATGCAATGATAAGAGTTGATATGTCTGAATACATGGAAGCACATTCAACATCAAAAATGATAGGCTCACCTCCAGGATATGTAGGATTTGATGAGGCAGGAGGGCTAACAGAAAAAGTTAGAAGAAAGCCATATTCAGTTATTCTATTTGATGAAATAGAAAAGGCACATCCAGATGTATTAAATATGATGTTACAAATTTTAGATGATGGAAGACTTACAGATTCACATGGAAGAGTAGTAAACTTTAAAAATACAGTAATTATAATGACATCAAATGTTGGAGCAAGGTTAATAACAGAAAAGAAAACACTAGGATTTACAAATATAGATTCTAATGATGAAAGTAAACAATATGAAGCAATAAAAAAAGATGTATTAGCAGAATTAAAAAGGCAATTTAGACCAGAATTTATAAATCGTGTAGATGAAATAATAGTATTCCATAAACTAACATTAGATGAAATAAAGCAAATAGCAGATATAATGCTAAAACAAATAAGTAAGAGAGTAGAAGAACAAGGCATAATAATAAATATAGACGAAAAAGCAAAAGACCTTATAATAAAAAAAGGAACAGATGCAAGTTTTGGTGCAAGACCATTAAGAAGAGCTATACAAACAATGGTGGAAGATAAAATAGCAGAAGAAATAATAGATGGAAATATTAAAAAAGGCGATAATGTAGTAATCACAGAAGAAGATGAAAAGATAGTTGTGCATAACTAGGTGCATAATGTGGATGAATTTAAGCAAATAATCAAAATGTTTAAGGCGACAATTAGTCGCCTTAAAATCAAAGATAATAAAGTGTATTTGAGAGAAAGGAACATACAATGATACAGGGAAGACAAACTAAAATGATAATAGACTTTCAAGCATTAATTAAAAATTATAAAACCATACAAAAGATACACCCAGATAAAAAGATTTTACCAATATTAAAAGCAAAGGGATATGGGATAGGAACTACAGGTATTCATAGATTTATTCAAGAATTGAATATAGATATATTAGGAACAGCAATAGTAGATGAAGGAATTGAATTACGCGAAGAGGCAAATTACAAAGGGGATGTAATAGTATTAAATCAGCCAGCTATAAATGAGATAAGCAATATTATAAAATATAATATTACAACAAGCTGTTGTTACATAGAATTTTTGAAAAAATTAGATGAAGAGGCAAAAAAACAAAATAAAATTGCTAATGTGCATGTAGAACTAGAAACAGGAATGGGTAGAACAGGAATTCAAATACAAAATTTAAGAGATTTTATTAATCAAGCAAAAAAATTAAAAAATATCATAATAAATGGAGTATTTACACATTTTTCAACAAGTGACACAGATTTAGAATATACAGAAAAACAGATAGAATTATTTGAAAAAGGCGTAGCATACATAAAATCAGAGATAGATACAATAGAATATATACATTGTGGAAATAGTTCTGCAATAATACAAGTAAATAATCTTCCAGGAAATATGATAAGACCAGGAATAATTTTATACGGATATCTACCAGACAAAAGACTAAGAGAAAAAATAGAATTAAAACCAAGTTGCGTATTAAAAACAAAGATATCATATATAAAAACAGTAGAAAAAGGAACAAGTATAAGCTATGGAAGAAAATTTATAACAGAACGAGAATCTATAATTGCAAATGTTCCAATAGGATATGCAGATGGTATAAGAAGAGAATTAAGCAATAAAGGCTCAGTAATAGTAAAAGGATGTAAAGCCCCAATAGTAGGTACAATTTGTATGGATAGTTTTATGATAGATGTTACAGACATTCCAGATGTAAAAATAGATGATGAAGTATATATTTGGGATAATGAAAAAATAACATTAGAAGAAATAGCAGAGCAATGTAATACAATAAATTATGAAATTTTATCAACTATATCAGATAGGGTAGTAAGAGAAATGAATTAATAATATGGAGGAAAATATGCAATCAGAAATACCAAAATTTTTATATGAAATCTTATTAAAAGAATATGAAGAAGATGCCAATAGAATTATAGAAGGATATTCAAAAGATAGAGTAACTACAATTAGGGTAAATACATTAAAGAGTAATGCAAATATAATTAAAGATAAGCTTACAGAAGCAAAAATAAAGTTTAGTGAAGTTTTATGGAACAGCAATGCTTTTATTATAGAAAATGTAAAAGAAGAAGAAATTAAAAAACTTGATATATATAATAATGGCGAAATTTATATGCAAAGTTTATCATCTATGATACCACCAATTATAGTGGAGCCGAAAGAAAAGGAAAGTATTTTAGATATGGCGGCAGCTCCAGGAGGGAAAACCACTCAAATGGCAAGTTTATCAAACAACTTGGCAATGATTACTGCTTGTGAAAAAAACAAAATAAGAGCAGAAAGATTAAAATATAATTTAGAAAAACAAGGGGCTAATAGAGTTACTGTAATGTTAGAAGATGCAAGAAAACTAAATGACTTTTTTTCTTTTGATAAAATATTATTAGATGCACCTTGTAGTGGAAGCGGAACATTAAGCTTAAATAATAATACAATAGAAAAATATTTTACAAAAGAATTAGTAGAAAGATCTGTAAAAACACAAAGAGAATTAATAAAAAAGGCAGTAAAAATATTAAAATCAAATGGAGAAATAATATATTCTACTTGTTCAATTTTAAAAGAAGAAAATGAAGATGTTGTAAAAGAGGTATTATCAAAGTTAAATATGGAAATAGTACCAATTGATGAACAGCAATTTAAAGGAATTCCTCTATTACCAGTAACAATACCAGGTACAATATGCGTATGTCCAACAGAACTATATGAAGGATTCTTTGTAGCAAAATTAAGAAAAAAGAAATAGAGAAAAAGCTCTGCAATGAAGCAGAGCTTTTTCGGGTTATTTCACTTTTTTTGTTTTTACATACGGTACTTTTACGAACTTAGGAAAACACATTGCCCTTTTTCGATGAATTACAGCATAAACTTCAGTAATGAAATTTAACATATACTCAAGATTACGATGATCATCATAAAGAGCTTGGTTTTCTCCTCGTTCTTCTTTAGACATAGAATTCCATTTTTCAGCAATTTCATTTGCTTTAGTTGCAATTTCGATTGCTTTTTGGTCGAATTCTTTATCTGTAAGATTTTTGTACTGATCAAAATCAATGATAAAGTCCAGTTCTTTAAAAAATTGGACTTCTTTTTCATTCTTAAATCTTAAAAAGTCAAACCGGTTAGAGTCACAAACGACAAATGGTTTGTCAACAAAGATTTCTGTGAAAATTGATGCAGGCAGTGGTATATCTGTTTCATGAAATAAGTACATAATATCATGAAGCTGCACATATACGACTTCTTTCCCTCTTTCTGTGTGAAATAATTTCATTGTTTTTTCCTCCTGAAAAAATTTATTTTATAAAAAATGTCTCTATATAAACCTGAAAACAGGATTAAAAAATATTAACATAATTATTGTACCATTTTTTGTTAATAATTGCAAATTTCAGAGATTTTTATTCTTTTAGAACTAACAAAAACTATTCATCAACAATTTCTAATCCACAATTTGTACTGGTATCAGAAAAGATAATAGCATTATCCTTTTTTAGAGTAATTGTAATTGAGGTAGAAATACTTTCTAAAATATCTTTTTTCATTTTACCTTTAACAGGAGCAAAGAGCTTAAGCCCTTCATCATATTTTGAGCATATACTTAAAGAATAACGACCTTTTTTTAAAACTATATTTAGAAGATTATTATCTACATCATATTTTATTAATTTAGCATTATTATACGTAGTAAACTTAAATTCATTATTATTTATTAATAAAGCACAAATAATACCTTTAAAATGAAATGCTTTAAAAGGAATATCTGCAATTGAAAGCATAAAGGAAGCATTTGAGCTTTGAAAATTATTACCTTGACACCAGATATAAGATTTTGGAAAAGAACATCCCCAGTCTTTCTCTATATAGCCAGTACCACCATCAAACTTCATATTTCTATTGTTAATATTTATTAAGCCATCTGCTGTAGTTTTCATATTAAGTATAGCATGGTTACATTCCATAAATGGAATATATGAAAATGGTCCCATTATATTAGGATTAAAAAAATTAGTACGAATATTTTGGCCATCAGAATATTGAATATCTCCAGAAACTATGAGATTTTGAGTGTCGTCATTAATATCAATATGGATTCTATTTTTAGAAAAAAAGTTATTGCCGATTTTGATATAAAAAGGTGCAGAACTAAATTCAAAATCATCAATATTATAATTCACAAAATATGAAGAGCCATTTGTAATAACTTGTATAAATGCCTTTTTTTTATGTCCATTTATATTTATTCCAGGAATAAAAGAAATTCCATTTTTATCATAAGTATTTTTAAAATACCAACCTTCAAAATAATTCTTACTTGAATTTATACATTTTTCTCCTTGAAATAGTTCAGGATTTTTAATTAAAAATAATTTCTTCATACTAGTTATTATTGGAAAATTGTTTAGGAATATTCATAGTTTGAAAAATAGGAAATTACAAATTGTTTTTTTATGTAAATTATGCTATAATGTTTTAGATAATTCTTATCAAGCCAAATAAGAATAAAATTTAATTAATCAAAATACTTAGAAAGGAAATGCATGATGGCAAGATTAGTTGAAGGATTATGGGATTGCCCATATTGTGACACAAAACAAATCAAAGGCTCTCTAAGAGAGTGCCAAAACTGTGGAAGAGCTAGAGACGAAAACACAAAATTCTATTTACCATCTCAAATTAATTATGTATCTGAGGAAAATTCTACAAGGATAAATCGGAATCCTGATTGGATATGTCCTTATTGCAACAGTTTAAACTCAGATTCTAATTCTGTATGTGAATCATGTGGTTCATCGAGAACGAGTGAAAATCTTGATTACTTTTCACACAAGAAAAAGCAAGAGGAGGAACACCGTTCACAAACAGAAGAATATGCTTCAGATGATTCTAGTGATAACTCATATGATAATAAATTCATGAGCACAATTTTGAAACCTAGGAGTGCAAGAAGCAAAAAGAAACCTTGGAAGATTGTGATTAGCATTTTTATGGTGCTTGCATTATTTACTGGGTTAGTTCTTCTTTTAATTCCAAAGAACGAACAAATTACAATTACAGGTTTTGAGTGGGAACGCTTCATTAGAATTGAAAGATACCAGACAATTCAAGAAAGCTCATGGACCCTTCCGACAGAAGCAAGATTACTTTATTCTAAAGAGGAAATATCACACTATATTTCAGTTATAGACCATTATGAGACAAGAACAAAACAAGTAGAGAAACAGCGGATAGCTGGTTATGAAGAATATGTTTCAGGGTATAAAGATTTAGGAAATGGATATTTTGAGGAAATCATTTCTAAAAGACCAATTTATGAAGTATACTATGAAACAGAATATTATAAAGAACCAGTTTATGTGCAACAGCCAGTTTATCAAACTAAATATTATTATGAAATTGATAAATGGATTTACGAACGTACAATAGAGTCAAAGGGGAAAGATAAAGAACCCTACTGGGCAGAAGAAATCTTATTTGATGACGAAAGAATTTCAGAAAAAATCGAGAACTATTATATAGTTGGTATAAACAAAAAAGATAAAGTAAAGAAAATTAAACTTTCTTATGAAGATTGGACTAATTTAGAAATTGGGCAAACAGTTAAACTTAAAGTATCCTTATTAGGATTTGGCGAACTAGTAAAATGAGAAAAGAGTGGACATCTATTTGATGTTCACTCTTTTCTCATCTGAAGTTTGCTGGTTCATTTAAAATGGACATAGGTGGGCATATGGACATTGTTTATGAAGTGCCCCAAAAATGTTAGACAAAAATAATTTAACAATTGGAGGTGTATTTTTATTTAAAATAAAACAGAAGATATATACAAATGTGTATATATCTTCTATTCGACAATTAACTGTTTATTAACACGCATAAATTAATTATTTCAGATTTGCATAAGAGCCGAATTTTGTTTTCACCAATTCCAGCTTTTAAAGCAAGTTTTCTTAAATAATTAGAATCGTGTCCGCTAATAACAATTACCTTCGTTGCAGGAAGTACTTCAATGATTTTCTTGGCTAATGTTAAACCACTCATTTGTGGCATTTCGTAATCAGAAACCACAGCATGTACATCTTTTTCATCTAACACATACCGCAATGCATCCTCTGGATTTGAAAATGCCATACACTTAAAGTCTTTATTTGTGCCTTCAACAAAATCCTTTAAGATTTCGAGAAACATTTTGTTGTCATCGACAACTACAACTTTTTTCATAATGTAATCTCCTTTAAGTAATAATGATTGCGTTTAGCATAGCCCAGTAGTCCATTTCAGCAGACTTTTCTTCAGGAACTCCTTCAGCATCATGTTTGCTGACGAGTCTTACATCAAACATTCCTTTGAGGAATGCTATTTTTTCGCCGATGCTTTTGAAGTTGTAATTTTCATTGATTACCTTGTCAGCCTCTTGTACGTTAGGAGACAGTTCAATCAAAGTCTTGATAACTTCTCTTCGCTTTCTTTGAAAAGTCTTTCTAGGTTTCATATCAAGCATTTCCTTTTGCTTTTCAATGACTTCAGATGTTTGTTTAGTTGGTTGATACAAACCTTTGTGTTCTGCGAATGTAATTTCATTTTTCATTTGTTTTCCTCCTTAACAATTTTGTTTTGAGTATCCTTATGAATCGTCTTCTTGTTTTGCATTTTCCAACAAAATAACTTCCTTAGCTTTAATACGAGCTTTATGGTTTTGGTGAGCTATTTCACTGTGCTTTTGCAACCTTTTCTTATAATTATTTTTGAAATTTTCTCCGACGATAGATTTTATTTTTCTTCCTTTAGGTACTTGACCACTCGGTTTAAAATATTTAATCTTTGCCATAAGTAATTTTCCTCCTTAAAATAATTATTTTATAATAAATGTCTATATATCAACCTGTAAAACAGGATTAAAAAGAAATTAACATAAATATTTTAGCATGTTTTTTAGAGGTTGTCAAAAGAAACGTGGGATTTTTAAATAAAGCTTATATTTTAGCAAGATTAGTTAAGCTTTTAATAAAAAAACATAAAGAAAAAAATGACTTTTTATGTAAAATATAGTGTATTTATACGGTAACATTTTTTTGTTGCACTTTCGTAATGTTAACAACGGAGGTGCAAGCCTCCGAATAAATATAAGGAGGACATTATTATGTTCAAATCATTAAAAAAGAAGAAAATCCAAGAAATTGAGAATGTTGAAAAGAATGAAAATATCTCTAAATTTCCAAATGCAAGAGATATCTTGGAAGTATCAAAACAAAAATGGAAGCAGGCAACTGCAGAAGAAATACTTGAAGAAATTAAATCCGAATCTTTAAAAGGAAATCGGTACGTAAGAATTTATAATTCTTATATTTCTGGGGAACTTGTTAGGGATTTAAAAGGTAAGGGATATAGAGTAGAGGTTCATCCTTTACCGGGTGCAATAGGTCCATATTTCGAAATTTATTGGTAAAAATCTTCACCGTGTCATCATTTGATGGCACGGTGTTTCTTTTATGTCAAAGAGGATTGTTCTTTTTAACAGCTAAGAGAAACAATATTGTGAATGTCAAAAGGGCCGGGGCATTTTGACATTGATTAAAATAAATAGTAAAATATGGCAAATTCGCCATAATTAAAAGTCAAGCAGGTTTAAATAGTTATAAACTTAGTGTAAAAGAATGGACTGAAAAAACAAATGCAATTGGAATAATTTCAAAGGCTGGAAGATATGGTGGAACTTATGCTCATAAAGATATTGCTTTTGAATTTGGAATGTGGATTAGTCCAAAATTTAAATTATTATTGATAAAAGAATTTGAAAGAATAAAAGCAGAAGAACAAAAACAAATAGGATGGAATGCAAAACGAGAACTTTCAAAAATAAATTATAGAATACATACTGATGCAATAAAAAACAATTTAATTCCTAAAGAATTAAGCAAAAATCAAATAAATTTTGTTTATGATGAAGAAGCTGATGTTTTAAATATGGCACTATTTGGTATGACTGCAAAAGAATGGCGTATCAATAATCCTGATTTAGATGGAAACATAAGAGATTATGCTACTATGAATGAATTAATATGTTTAGCTAATTTAGAAAATTTAAATTCTGTATTTATAAAAGAAGGCTTAAAACAATCTGAAAGACTTGAAAATTAAACAAAATTGCTATATCTCAAATGCAAATTTTGAATGATGCTGATGTTAAATATTTAAAATAACTAATACTATTTTAGTTATACTTCGAGAGTTATCTCAGAAGTAGCATATTCTTGACGTTTTATGTAAATTATGGTAAAATATACATGTCGTATTGTTTAGAAACCAATAAGTTACACAACTTGGAGGTTTCTAGCCTCCAAGAAAATTCAAGGAGGTATCAACTATGTCTAAACAGAAAAAAGACAGTCCATTGAACATCATAGAGTACTACGATTGGGTTGCAGCGCAAAAATTCGCAGGGCCTCAGGAACATCACAAGTATGTATCAAAAGAGGAACAAGACTTTTTGCAATATGTCGTTTATCCAATGTTTTACAAAGGCCGCGAACAAAATCAATTTAAGACCTCTATTCCGTTTCCGCTTGTGCTGAAAGATTACAGCTCAAGACATCCTAAATATGTGATAGATAACAATTATTTCACCATCATCTTTTTCTCATATGATAACTATGATGACGAGATGTGTTGGGAAGTATCCGTTAACATTAAGGAGCACAGCTTCTGTGATGAACGAATTAAAGAGTTCAAGTCGTGGTATGATAAACATTATGACAGACTTTTTGCAGAAATGGCAGAAATGCCTGAATGTTTCTTGCATCCCAAGCTGAATCTTTATGATGATGAAGTACAGGACTTTTGCATTGAATTTTGGAACAATGGAAGGGATTTCATATTGTTCAAGCTTTTGGATCTTTTAAGATTGTTCTAAGAGCAGTGCACTAAAATACCGAGCTGATTGAGAAATCAATTGGCTCGGTGTTTTTTTGTTAACTTATTCTGATATCGTTAAATAAATATAATACTACTTTATTTTGTTCTGTTGTTTCCATTTCCATGTCAATGGGGACGGTTATCATTGACACACATTGGCATTTATCATATTTAATTGAGAGTTGTAAGGATTTGATAGGCTGTACGAGATTGACGATTTATGTAAATTGTGGTAAAATTGTAGTATTGTAAGATTGTATTTTGGCACATTTGTAGTGTACTACGAGAGCCTAATCAACTTGCATTAACAAAATCATTTTTTTAAGGAGGATTTTAGCATGAACTTAAGGGAAGCAACTTATCGGATGCTAAACATGAAAAGGGTTGCTCATACAACCCTCAATCCCTATGGCCCGGGAACAGTGAGAATACACTTGGTCCCGCCAAAATTCTGCCTAAAAGAAACTGCGCCAAGCGTGGTGGTTCTTAACGGCAAGGACATTATTCCAATAAATATATCTTGGGCTATCCTGCTGAATACTTTCATTGATCAGGTCAATCGGTATGAGGGCAGGGAAGTTACTGAGGAAGAGATGAAAGTAATTGTCCATAGAACATTGAAAAAGGTAAAAAAAGTCTACCCGAACACAAAAGACACACAGATGAAGGACGATCTTTGGAAAATTGTCAACACATTAAAGGACGTTGCCTATGGCAATGAGCCCAGCGAAAATATTGGGTATATGACTCTTGGAGAATATGCACCATTTATGACCGCTCCTCATCGCATGGACCTTATGGTTAGTGCGATGACCTGTAATGGACAGTGGAATTGCAACCAGAGATGTTTGCATTGCTATGCCGCAGGACAGGTACAATCTGAGGTTAAAGAATTCTCTACTAATGAGTGGAAACGTGTTATCGACGAATGCAGAAAAATTGGAATACCACAGCTTACATTCACAGGTGGAGAACCCACAATGCGCGACGATTTGCCTGAGCTTATAGCTTATGCAAAATGGTTTGTGACTAGACTTAACACAAATGGAGTAAAATTAACCAAGAAGCTGTGCAAAGAGCTGTATAATGCTTGTCTTGATAGTGTACAAATTACTCTTTATTCTGCAAATGAGACGGAACATAACACCCTTGTTGGTGCTAATAATTTTTGTCGCACAGTTGAAGGGATAAAGAACGCTATTGAGGCTGGACTTAATATCAGCATCAATACACCGTTGTGTAAAGGTAATGCAAACTATGTTGAAACATTAAAATTTCTCAATTCACTTGGAGTAGAGTATGTTTCTTGCTCAGGGCTTATTGTAACTGGTAATGCCTGTAAAGAAGCTTCTAAGTGTACTCAGCTTAGCGAAGAAGAGTTGTATGCTATACTGGCAGATGCTACTGAGTATTGTGCAAAGGAGCACATAGAAATCAGCTTTACATCGCCAGGTTGGGTATCGGAAACCAAATTAGCAGAACTTGGACTTTCAATTCCTACCTGTGGAGCCTGCCTTAGCAATATGGCAGTTACCCCTAACGGCGGAGTTGTTCCGTGCCAAAGTTGGCTCTCTGATGATGCTATGGGTAATATCTTAAAGCAGTCTTGGAGTAGTATTTGGAACTCACCGAAGTGTCGAGAAATTCGCGACTATGCAAGCTCTATGAAATACGCTTGCCCTCTTAAGAAGGAGGATGCATAATGAAAATGATCAAGAATATACTCATTTTTGCTATGACACTGGTATGCTTAATTATTATTGTAGCGTTGCCGGTAAATGCAGCTACAATGCCGCTGGACGAAATTCAGGATTACACTATTACAGTAAATATGCGACCTGATGGAACAATGGATATTAGATACTATGTAGAATGGAAAGTTCTGGACGACACCAAAGAGGGTCCTCTTGAGTGGGTAAAAATTGGAAACCCAAACAAGCACGTTGACCAAATCACAGCACTGTCCGATAATATTAAAAATATTCAATATACAAGCGACGGAGGATCTTATATAAGAATCGACTTCGACCGTGCTTATTATAAAGATGAAATTATAATATTTGACTATACTATACATCAATCGTATATGTATATTATTGAGAAGGACAGCCATATTTGTCGATATTCGTTTACTCCTGGGTGGTTCGAAGAGATTGAGGTCAAAAATATCACTATTAAATGGAGTGCTGATAACGTAATCGAAAGTACAGCTCAAAAGAATGAAGAAGGCTACCTCATATGGAATTCATCTTTAGGTATGGGCGAAAGATTGAATGCATCTGTTAAATACAACCTTGATACGTTTACAACAAACGAAAAGGAACAGTATACAGAAGATGCGGGAGGTTCCAAAACTGGAAAAATATTATTGATAGTGATTGTTGTTATCCTTGCGGTCATTATAATAGCTATAATACTTGTTGCCATCTTTGGTGGTGATGATTATGACTCACATGGCGGATTTCATGGAGGAAGGCATAGTACTGTTTTTGTATCTCATTCTTCGTGTGCAAGAAGCTCTTGTGCATGTGTAAGTTGTGCTTGTGCATGTGCTTGCGCTGGTGGTGGACGAGCCGGTTGTTCCAAAAAAGACTTTTACAAGACAAATGTTAAAGTTGAGGACATAAAAAAAGAACTGAAAAGAAAGGAATGATAATGTTATTGCAGAAACAGGATTGCTCAATTGAGCAATCCTGTTTTGCCTTTTTATGTGTCAATGGTGTCAAAGGGACGGGGTATTTTGACATAAATGGTGAATAGTGAAAAATGAATAGTTAATAGTGAATAGTACAAAAAAGATTCAAATGCAAAACATTTGAATCTTTTTTATTTGGAGAGTTTGTCGTAGTTATTTGCACAAATTTTATACATGGTTATAAAAGCAAAACAGGGTCAATTTATTTAAAATTAACTCTGTTTTAATCTTATTATGAAATCGAGGCAAAAACAATTATTAATGCAATTATAGCTATTACTACAGATACTATAATTGAGACTACAATTGCTCTTTTTTCAAGCTTCTCAGCTTTCTCCTTAAAAGGATTATTACAAAGTTTAAGATAGCTTTCTTTCTTTTTCATAATGTTTCCTCCTTATAATTTTATTCGGAGGCTTACACCTCCGAAAATTTTACATATTTTCAAAGGTGTACACAAAAAATATTACTTGATAAGTATATCATTTTTTCTTTGATTTTGCAACTTTTTTCATTTCAGATAGTTGTATGTTTACGAAATTTGCTAGTCAATATTCCTAACCCAGTAGACTTAAGTTAAGTACACTTTACTAAAAAAGTTTATTAAAGATAGTTAACAGATATAAATTATAGTTTTATTGGTAGTAGAATTAAATATTGGAGGATTTGAAAATGAAAGAAAGATTTATAGATAAAAAAATAGGAATTGAATATATAAAACATGGAGATTGTTACTTACCTAATTTAATAGATACTGTTAGTTTTAGAGAACTTGGTAAACATGAAAAAATGAGATTAAACTATTTAAAAGAACATAAATATACTGAATATATAAATTTATGGTCAGAAAACAATAAAGAAGAATTAAATGATACTAATCAATTAGAGTGGGGTTGCAGAATGAACTCAATAAAAAATAGAGTTGAAGAAATATTTTTTAGTGAAATAATATATATTAAATTAAGAAATACCCACCGCAAAATTTGCGGTGGGTTCTTGAATAATTGGGGGACTAATAAGCTATTTGCATAATCAACCATAAGACTCCTAAATTTATAGATGAAACAAAGAGAATCATAAGAAGTCTTACAATAGCCGTTACTGCAAAATTTTTTGTATCAGTCTTATCTTCTAGTGCAGTTCCTTCATATGTGATAATACTCAGAACCATAGCAACAATAATTGACTGAATAATTGTTATTTTAGGTGCTCCTACAAAAATGACTGGAATGCACATATTCCAAGCCACCATTCCAAAGGCACCTGAAATAACAGAGCTTAAGATTGAAAAAAATAATCCCACTAAAAAATTCATAATATTTCCTCCCAGATGTTTTTATTTATATATGTAAAACTAACAAAATGTTAGTGGACAAAAGGAATATATGTAAAATGGAGATATTCCATATACATGTATTATACTACAAATCCATATAATTTTCAATGGACAAAGGTGGACAAAGGGAAGGTATTTATGTCCATATGGTTTGCAAGTTTTTGACAGATACTTTGTGAAATGTTTGATTTTTTGTGAATAGTGAAAAATGAATAGTTAATAGTGAATAGTACAAGAACAAAACCCAAATGCTGTGCATTTGGGTTTTGTTCTTGGAGCGTTTACGGAGCAGGTATACGAAAAAACATCTGCAAAGTAATGCTCTTTTTATATAATTCGATTTATTTGATTTTAATTTAACATAAGATTTTTCTTTTTGCAAGTACTAATTTTAAAAGTTGGTTGCGAAAATTTGTTCTTTTTATATTGATTTTTATAAAATCCTATGTTATACTAGCTAACATAGGAAATGAAGATAAGCAGATGTGGTTTGCCACTTTTAATCCGTGACATTAAGTCACGAGTGAGGAGGTGGTGCTATGATAGAAGCTATTTTATTAGAAATAATATATCTACTTTTATTTGGCTTAGTTGTCGAAACTATTATAGTATTTGCCTTAGTTATACTGGTTATAATTTTAAGCAAATAGACAATAAAAAAACACATCTGTAACTTGCCCAGTTCAATGTGTTTTTTTACATATAATCGGCAAACCACGTTTGTGGTTCTTTATTTCCTATATTTATTATACTAAGTTTTTGTTTTTTTGTCAATTATTTTTCATATCAACAATATGGAAATAAATTTTCGTATTTTGATTGATTTATCGTATCAAAAATGCTATACTAAATATAGATATTTGAGGCGGTATGCCGATGCCATAGGCTTAGTCCTATGATGAAAAGATAAATAGCTTAATACTTGATGACAAGTGTTAAGCTATTACTTTTTATATCACTAAAAAACTTTTTTATTTTTACAGCATTTATCAAGAATAATTTAAATTTATAGTAATTTCTTGTTTTTTTACCACAATATTGTATACTAAAGATGTATTTTTAGAAAAATTATATTTATTATTGGAGGAAAAA
>JAZRRK010000046.1:0-16319 GCA_045650705.1 Clostridia bacterium | reverse complement strand
CATTTTTATTTTACTTTGTCAACACTTTTTTTAATATTTTTTCAACTTTTTTTCAACAAAAAAATTAGTAACTTTTATGTTGATTTTTTATTGCCAAAACATTACTAATTATATACTTATTTTATATAATTGTGTCTTCATTTCTGCTTGGTACTTTTATATATTACTACTTTTTTTTTATCTTGTCAACACTTTTTATTAAATTTTTTAAAATATTTTTTATTATTTCTTTACCGTTTTTTTAAATGCTTCTGAATCAGGCAATTTACTCAAAATTATATAAAATGTGGCAGAGATTATCTCTGCCACATAAATCTGTAAGTTTTACTTTTTGCTCAGTGCCTTCTTCATAGCAACCTTGTGCTGTTCAACGCCAGGCTGGTTGAAGGGATTGATATCATGCATGTATGCACTGATAGCACAGGCAGTCATCATGAACTGAAGAAGATATCCGAGAGCCTTCGTAGGCCTAGAACTATCTACATAGATTTTTCCTACCGCCATACCGCCATTTTCATGCGCAATAGCTGCACCTGTCATAGCTGCATCTGCGGCATCATTGATGGTTTTACCCATGTATTTGTCCAGTCCGTCATCTGCATCTCCTTCAGGAAGCTCAATCTCATAATTAAACTCGCGAATAATCTGAGTTTCAAAAATCAAATCACGCATTCCATCCTGGAGATACTGTCCAACAGAGTGCAAGTCGGTCGGGAAAATTCCACTCGTCGGGAATACCCCCTTACCTTCCTTTCCTTCACTTTCAGCAAATAGCTGCTTATACCATTCGCCAAAGAACTGAAGTCTCTTGCTGTTTACTGCGAGGAATTCTACCTCACAACATTTTTCGTACTCCATGTATGCTCTGAAGCTTGCATACTGGGTTGCCTGCTGAATTGCCTCAGGTTTTGTTGCTTCAATTGCACCTTCAAGCAAAGCATCAGTATCGATACCTGCAATTGCAATAGGAAGCATACCTACCGGAGTGAGTACAGAGTATCTGCCTCCGATTCCTTCGGGAACTGCAAAAGTTTGCCAATTATTCTTTTCTGCAAGATTGTGCAGAATTCCGCTCTTGCCAGTGATAGCAATTACACGTTCGTTTGCTCCTTCTTCACCGAACCGATCTTTGAGAAGCTTGTAGAAATACCGGAAAGCCAGAGCAGGTTCGATAGTGCCACCAGATTTTGATATGTAGATGATAGAGAAACTCGTATCTTCTACAAGTATTGCAATGTCATTCAGTTCATCTGTTGACAAATCGCTTCCTGCAAAGTATATGCTAGGTCCATCGCCAAACTCATTGTGATAAGGTCCCATTTCAGCTTCGATTACTGCTCTTGCGCCAAGATAGGAACCTCCAATGCCGATTACAACAACTGCATCATCGCGATTGCTGATTTCTTCGGCAGTAGCTTTGAGCCGTGCATATTCTTCAGATTCAAAGAACTTTGCTGGCCAGTCAAGCCAGTCTGTCATTTCTGCTCCTGCACCAGTCCGTTCTAAAAGAACATTTTTGGCTTCTGCTGCTTCCTCCATATACCATTGACAGGTTTTAGGAAATTGCGTACGTAACAGCTTATCCATATCTGTTACTCCTTTCAGATTTTTATTTACTGCCCATAGGGTCAGTATGTGTTTTAGTATATCATTTCCATAATATTATTGTCAATATTTTATGTCGATTTTTGTCGATGAGTGTATAATTTCACAGCATTTAAATAAAAAATCTGAAAGTGAAGGGTTCGAAACGTATTGAAGTTAGAATTTCTAAGAAATTTTTATGGAAATAGTTCATCCTGAAAGGGTGCCGTAAAAATTTCCTAGAAATTCTACGAATGGAGTGAGACAACTGAACTGTAAGATTTTTCATTTAAATGCTTTGAAGTCTTATTATAGTAATAAAAATGAATAATTAATAATGAAATAATATTCACTATTAACTATTCATCAACGGGACGCCGAGGACTGCGACCCCTACAAATTATTCACTAATTTTAATATGTATATCTTTTAATTGTTGCTGAGTTACTGTACTTGGTGCGTTCATTAATACATCCCTTGCTTTTTTGTTTTTAGGGAATGCTATTACTTCTCTTATGTTTGGTTCATTTGCTATTAACATTACCATTCTATCTAATCCTGCTGCTGCTCCTGCGTGTGGTGGTGCTCCATATTTGAATGCATTATATAATGCCCCAAATCTCTTCTCCACTTCTTCTTCTGGATATCCTGCTATTTCAAATGCTTTTACCATTGTTTCTGGATCATGGTTTCTTACTGCTCCTGATGCCATTTCATATCCATTACATACCACGTCATATTGATATGCAGGTATTTCTAATGGTTCTTTATTTAATAATGCTTCCATTCCACCTTGTGGCATTGAGAATGGGTTGTGATTGAAGTCTACTGTTCCTTCATCTGATAATTCATACATTGGGAAGTCTACTATTAAGCAGAATTTGTATACATCTTTTTCTAATAAATCTAATCTATTAGCTAATTCTATTCTTATTTGTCCTGCTATTTTTTGAGCTGTTTTAAATTCATCTGCTATAAAGAATATACTTGAATTTGCTACTGCACCTTTTTCTTCTAGTGCTTTTTGTATATCTTCTGTAATGAATTTCGCAATTCCGCCTGCTACATTATTTTCATTATCTATTTTTACCCATGCTAATCCTTTTGCTCCTGATTCTTCTACTGCATATGTAGTCATATTATCGAAGAATTTTCTTCCTTGTTCTGCTCCGTTTGGAACAATTATCGCTTTTATTGTTTTATCTTTAAATGCATTAAATTCAGTATTGGCAAATATCGCTGTTACATCTTGTATTATAAGTGGATTTCTTAGGTCTGGCTTATCGCTTCCATATTTCTCCATTGCTTCTTTGTATGGTATTCTTAAGAATGGTCCTTCTTCTATTTTCCATGTAGAGAATTTTCTAAATGTTGATGTTATTAATTCTTCTAACACTTTGAATACGTCTTCTTGTGTTGCAAAACTCATTTCAAAATCTATTTGATAAAATTCTCCTGGAGCTCTATCTGCTCTTGGATCTTCATCTCTGAAACATGGTGCTACTTGATAATATTTATCAAATCCAGATACCATTAATAATTGTTTGAATTGTTGTGGAGCTTGTGGAAGAGCATAAAATTCTCCTGGATGTAATCTGCTTGGTACTAAAAAATCTCTTGCTCCTTCTGGTGATGAGTTTGCTAGTATTGGTGTTTGAATTTCGCTAAATCCCATTTCGTCCATTTTATCTCTTACATATTTCATTATTTTTGAGCGTAACAATATGTTGTTATGTAATTTATCATTTCTTAAGTCTAAATATCTATATTCTAATCTTAAATCTTCTCTTACTGATGATATATCTATTTTTTCCGAGTTTACCTCAAATGGAAGTACATTTTTACATTTTCCAAGTACTTCTATTTTCTCTGCTTGTAATTCTATTTCTCCTGTTGGTATTTTATTATTCTTGTTACTTCTCTCTGCTACAATTCCTTCTACAGATATTGCACATTCTGTTACTAGATTTTCTGCTTGTTTTTGTATTGTTTCATTTTCTGATATGATTATTTGTGTAATTCCATATTGGTCTCTTAAGTCTATGAATTTCATACCTCCTAAGTTTCTTATTCTTTGTACCCATCCTGCTATTTTTACTTTTTGTCCTTTATTTTCTATTCTTAATTCTCCACAATTATGAGTTCTGTACTTGTTCATAAATATCCTCCTTAATTAGCTTCTTTAAGTCCGCCCAATCTCGTAGGCGATGGATGTTTTCTTTTCTTGCAGTTAGCCGAAAAGAAAAATGCATCGCCTGCGTTGGGCTAATTACTACTTTTAATAAATTTACTTTCCATTAGCCTTCATCCATTTTACTCTTTCTTCATGTAGTTTTTTTCCAAAGTCTATTCCTGGCTTTAAATTGTATTTGTTTATTATATATTCTCCATCTATTGCTTTTAGCATTTTTCTTCCTATGTTATAGAAGTCATATTTTTCTTCTTTTATTTCCTCTTTACTTGCATCTATATTTCTACTTCTATCACAGTATACTACTATTTGTAATCCTTTTAGCCCTAATCCGGGTTTTATCTATTTTTTCAATGAATGTTACTTTTTTTGCTATTGTCATTTGTGGGAATATTCCACCTTTCATGTGTTCAAGAACTGCTGTTTTTCCACATCTTTCCCAATCTGTTGGACAACCTAAAGTTTTACATAGTTCTTTTAATGGAGCTATTCCTCTTTGTTCATGATTGTAATGATGTGGATACATTTCTTTTGGTGTTTGTCCTTTTCCTAAATCATGAACTAATGCGCAAAATCGTATTTTAGTATCGCTTGTTAGCTTTGCACTATTATCTAATGCAAGCATTGTATGATTGTAACTATCTCCTTCTGGATGATATTTTATTGGTTGTATTGCTCCAATCAAATCATATACTTGCTTAAAATGAACATCTAATATATCTGCCTCTCTTAACACATTAAAAAATATTGATGGCTTATCTGCTGCTAATGCTTTTCTAAATTCTACAAATACTCTTTCCTTTGATAGCGTATTTAATTCATCTCTTAGTGTTCTCATCATATTAATTGTTTTAGGAGATACTTTAAAATCTAATACTGCTGCAATCCTTGCAACTCTATATACTCTTAAAGGGTCTTCACTAAATTTTTCACTTGTTGCTCTTATTATTCTATTTTCTAAATCTTCTTGTCCACCAAATGGATCAATTATCTCTTTTGTAAGTACATCTTGGGCAATAGAATTTATTGTTATATCTCTTCTTTTTAAATCTTCTTCTATACTAATATCTTCACTTGTTTCTACTTTAAATTCTTTATGACCTTTACCAACTTTAGTTTCTTTTCTTGCTAATGCAAATTCTTTGTTTTCTAAATCAAATACTTCAAATGATTTTCCTCTTTTATGTGCTTCAGGAAATAACTCCATAAATTTTTCAGAAGTTAAACCAGTTACACAATAGTCTTCATCTTTAATGGATTGCTTAAGAATAGCATCGCGTACAGCTCCACCTACAAGGTATGTGTTTCCGCCGTTTTGTTTAATTATCTTTGCTATCTGCTCTATATCCATATTTCCTCCTAAATATACTATTTAATTTTATATCTAATATGGCTTTATGTCAAGAGAAAATTGGTTTAATTTTGCAAATTTGATTTTTTATATAAATTGTTGTATAATTCATGTATTATTCGTGGGTACAGCGAACTATAATAAATGTACTAATTATTTTTTCTAATTTTAGGAGGTTTACAATGAAAAATGGTTGCTTAATTCGGTTTTTCTGTCTCCTTATATCCCTTGCAGTTCTTCTTTCTGCGAGAATGGTAATGGTTCGTTATGCTACACCACCTTCTCCGGTTAAAGTAACTGAACAAACTGGTGAGGCTTACAAGCCTCGCAAGCGTAAGGATAAGAATTAGCAAAAAAGGCGCGGTGTACCGCGCCTTTGATTTTTTAGATTTTTCCAATCAAATCATAATCTTTAACATCTGTTATTGTTACTTTTGTCCAAGTATTTTCTAAATTTGGTTTTGTGTTTGGTATAAATACTAGTCCATCTTCTTCTGGTATGTCCATGTATGATCTTCCAACATAGTATCTTTCATCAAAAGTCTTATTTTCTATTAATACTTCATATTCTTTACCTATTTTTTCTGTTAGTTTTTGTTTTGATGTTTTTTGTGCTAGTTCCATTATTTTGTTTAGTCTTCTCTGTTTTGTTTTATAATGTATCTGCTCTGGTAATCTTGCTGCTGGTGTTCCATCTTCTTTTGAGTATTTGAATACTCCTATTTTATCAAAGTTTGCCTTTGCTACAAAATTATATAGCTTTTCAAAATCACTTTCCGTTTCTCCAGGAAATCCTACTATTAATGAAGTTCTTAAAATTACTTCTGGTATTTCTTTTTTTATCTTCTCTATTAACTTTTCTATTCTTTCTCCTGTAGTTTTTCTGTTCATTCTTTTTAAAACAGTATCTGATATATGTTGAATTGGTATATCAAAGTATTTACAAATTTTATTATTGTTTTTAACTACTTCAATTAATTCATCTGTTATACTTTCTGGATATGCATACAGGAATCTTATCCATTTAAACTCTTCGATTTTACTTAATTCTGTCAGTAGTTCTGCTAGTCTTGGTTTGCCATAGTTATCAATTCCATATTTTGTTGTGTCTTGAGCAATTACTATTATCTCTTTATACCCCTTTTTAGCTAGCCCCTTTGCTTCTTCTATTATTTCTTCAAATGGTCTACTAACATAAGCACCTCTTATATATGGTATTGCGCAATATGTACATCTATTACTACAGCCTTCTGCTATTTTTAAATATGCAGTTGTACTTCCTGTAGTTATTACTCTTTTTAAATAGTCTAAGCTAGTTGTTTGTAAATTTTGTTCTCTATTATTTACTAAATTTTCTACTTTTTCCCACATTTTGTCATAGTCTTTTATTGGTAAAAATAAATCTACTTCGGGAATAGCCTTTTTTAGCTCTTTTTCATATCTTTCTACTAAACAGCCCATTGCTATCAAATATTTACATGTTCCCTTTTCTTTATATTCTGCCATTTCTAATATTGTGTCTATTGCTTCTTGTTTTGCGCTTTCTATAAATCCACATGTATTTATCACAATAACTTCCGCTTCATTTATATCATTTACTATTTTATATTGATGTTCTTTAAATAAGCCTATTGTCATTTCTGTATCTACTAGATTCTTTGAACATCCTAGTGAGATAAATCCTACTTTCAATATTATTTCATTCCTTTCTAAAAGCCCCTTTAGCAAGGGGGCTGTCGACGAAGTCGACTGGGGGTTCTTTATGAAAGTTTTAAGAACCCTCCGTCAGACCTTCGGTCTGCCACCTCCCTTATTAAAGGAGGTTTCTTGTTAGTCTACGAAGTTCTTCTACAATTATTCTTCATAATAGTCATTATTACACATATTCTTTCTTGTTATTTCAAATAAATTTAATTTTGTAAATCCTGCTAATTGCGTTTTTGCTCTATCTTTTTTAACCTGTTCTTTTAATAATTTTTCAATTTCATTTTTATTATCTTCTTTATGCATATCTATATAATCTATTATTATTATTCCACCTATGTCTCTTAGTCTTAGTTGTTTTGCTATTTCTATAGTTGCTTCTTGATTTACTTTGTAAATTGTTTCTTCTAAATCTTTTTTACCTGTATATTTTCCTGTATTTACATCTATTGCTGTTAAAGCTTCTGTTCTATCTATTGTAATAAACCCTCCACACTTTAACCAAATCTTTCTATTCTCCATTTTTGATATTTGTTCTGATAATGAATACATATCAAATAAGTCTGCTTCTCTTAGCTCTAACTGTACATTTTTAATATCTTTTAAAATATCCTTAATCTCTTCATACGTTTTTTTATCATTAACAATTATCTTATCTAAACCTCTATCGAGTATATCTATTAGTGTTCTTCTAAGAAGTGCTCTATTATTGTATAATAATTGTGGTGCTTTTTTACAATTTTTAGCCTTTTCTTTTATTTGCTCCCATATATCACTTAATTCTATTATATCTTTTATTATCTCTTCTTCTGTTGCATTTTCGCTCGATGTTCTAAGTATAGCTCCTGAATTTTCTGGTAAGTTTTTTTGTGCTATTTCTTTTAATAAATTTCTTTTTTCTTTATTTTCTATTTTTTGAGATATTGTTATAATATCCGTTTCTGGCATTAACACAACAAATCTTCCAGATAAATTAATATGCGTACTAACTTTAGCACCTTTACTTAACGTACCATCTTTTTTTATTTGTATTATTAAATTATCTCCTTGTTTTATTAGTTGTTCTATTGGTTTTTCTTGTTGTTTTTCTTTTAATATATTTACTTTTGGCAATACATCTTGTACTTTTATCAAACTATGTCTTTCTTCTCCAATATCAATAAAAGCTGATCCGCATACCTTTTAATACATTTTCTACTTTTCCTATATATATATTTCCTTCTAATCTTTGTTGATTTTCATGTTCTTCATGCTTTTCAACTAATATCCCATTTTCTACTAACATTATTGTTTTTAGATTTTCATTTTTATTTATTAATAGTTCTAGCACTTTAATTTTCCTTTCTATTAAATTTATTCATTGCTATATCTATACCATTACTTAATATTTCTAGTACAGCTTCTTTGGCTCTATCTACACCTATCTCTAATTTTTCTCTTTCTTCTGTTCCTGTTGGTCCTATAACATAATTTATTAAATCATCTTTATATTCTGGTTGTCCTATTCCTACTCGTACTCTTATAAAATTATCTGTTTGTAAAAAATGTGTTACAGATTTCATCCCATTGTGAGTTCCAGGACTGCCTTTTTTTCTTATTCTAATTGTACCTGGCTCTAAATCTATATCATCATATATTACAATTATGTTTTCATTTGGTATTTTATAAAAATTTTTAAATTCTATTACACTTTCTCCACTTGAATTCATATATGTTTGCGGTTTTAGTAATATAACCTTTTTACCATTTATATGCTCCACTGCATATAAGCCTTTAAATTTAGACTGTGAAACTTTTATATCACAGTCTTTTGCTATCTTATTTATAACATTAAAGCCCATATTGTGTCTTGTATTTTCATATTCTTTATCTGGATTTCCTAATCCTACTATTAGATACATAATTTCTCCTTTTACGATTCATTTGGATTCATGTCTGAGCCTGCAAAAAATTTCATATTATTTATGAAATTCATATCTTCATTAGAAATTACAAAGTCAAAAACATCTATGTTTTGCTTCATTCTCTCTATATTTGATGATTTTGGTAGTGGTAATACTTTGTTTTGCACACACCATTTTATACATAATTGTGCAACTGATTTGTTATACTTTTTAGCTATCCTTACTAGTTCTTCGTTATTTAACATTTTACCTTTTCCTAATGGTGCCCAAGCTTCTACTATTATATTGTTTTCTTTACAAAATTCAACTGTCTCTGGCCTTGTTAATCCTGGATGATATTCTATTTGGTCAACCATTGGTTTTATTTTGCAATTGTCTAAAATTATTTGTAAATGATGTTTTAAGAAATTAGATACTCCTATTGCTTTTACTTTTCCTCGCTCATATAATTCTTCTAATGCTTTCCATGTTTCTATATTTATATGTTTGTCTTTATTACATGGCCAATGTATTAAAAACAAGTCTATATATTCTAAATCTAAGTCTTTAATTGTTTTATTGAAAGATTTTATTGTATTATCATAACCCATTGAATCTTTCCATACTTTACTTGTTATAAATATATCTTCACGTGGAATACCATTTTCTTTAATCGCTTGTCCTATTTCTTTCTCATTTTTGTAGGCAGATGCTGTATCTATATGTCTATATCCAACATCCAATGCATCTTTTATATTCTTTATGCATTCTTCCCCTACAATTAATGAAGTTCCAAAACCTATTTTGGGAATTTCTATTTTATTCCTCAGTACAAACTTTTCCATTTCTCCTCTTTTCATTTAGCGCACTTTTATAAACATCTATTAGCTTACCTATTAATGTATCTTGTTTATAATTATTCTTTGCATAGTTAGCTATTTTTCTATAATTGTATTTTTTCTCTTTATTTAAAGTTTTTATTATGGCTTCTGATAATTGCTCTACGTTTTCTTTTTCTATTAGGATCCCTACTTCTTGTGTTACAAAATCAGGAATACCTCCTTGATTAGATGCAACAACAGGTGTTCCACAAGCTATCGCTTCTAATGCTACTAATCCAAATGCCTCTTGCCTAGAAGGAACCACACATACATCTGAAACATTATAAATTTCTCTTAAAGTGCTTGCATCTTTATGACCTAAGAACACTACATGTTTTAATTGTAATTCTTCTTTTAATTTCTTTAGATATTTATATTCTTCTCCATCTCCAGCAATTAGTGTAATAACATTATCATCCTCGTATATCTTTGCAGCTTTTAATAGTAAATCAATACCTTTATTTTTAGCTAATCTACCAGAAAAGCATACTACATATTTGTAATTTTTATTTATTCCTAATTTATTTAACACTTTTCTTCTATTATATCTTTTTCTATAGAAGACTCTTTCATCATATCCGTTAAGCATCGTTGTTACTTTGTCACTATCTTCTTTAAAGATATTTGTTATTTCATCTTTGCTATGATTTGATATTGCTATTATTCTATTACATTTATTTGCTGCATTATGTGCATAATGATGAAACTCTTCCCACCACTCATATCCCATTATATCTGATCCATGAGATGTTATTACTAACGGAATATTAAATTCTGTTGCAATACTTGAGATAATCCAAATATGTTGAGCATGAATTATATCTGGTTTAAATTCTTCTATTTCTATTCTTATTGCTTCTCTGAATGCATCTTCATATTTTTTAATTTGTTCTTCTGTCATATCACTAAATAGTAAACTACTTCTAGGATGTGGATCAAAACAAGCAAAATTAAAGTCTTGTTGATTCTCTATCTCTTCTTTATATTTAAAAAATACTGGATGCAATTTTATATTTTTAATGTTTGAAAAGTTACTAGTGTTTTCTGGTGTTATTATACAAGTTTTATGACCTTTTTTCTCTAAACTCTTTGCTATATTCGCAGTATATACTCCACTTCCTGAACCTTGCAGTGGGAAGTGATTTATTAACAAAATTCTCATTTCTTACCCCATTATTTCATATTTTCTTTTTCTATTTCTTCAATGACATTTATTCTTTCTTTATATCTTCCACCTAATACTTCTGTTCCAATCCAACCTCTTATTATATTTATGGCGGTATCAATGTTTATAAATTCCGCAGGTAATGCAAGCACATTTGCATTGTAATGTGCTTTTGCTCTTTTTGCTCCATCTTCATTAAAACAATCTACACTTCTTATACCTTTAAATTTGTTTGCAATCATTGCCATACCAAAGCCACTTCCAGAAATAAATATTCCTGAATCACATTTTTTATTTTGAATACATCTACAAGCTTCTTTTAATTCTTCTGGAGCATCTAAAGCCTCTTCATTAAATGTTCCAAAATCCTTATACTCAATTTGTTTTTCATCTAAATATTTTAAAACCTCTTGTTTTAATTTATATCCGCTACAATTACAGGCTATAGCAATCATACAAATCTCCTCCTTAACAAAATACATTTACTAAGTATTGTTTAATAATTGCATTTTTATTTTTCTTTAGAACATAATTTGTTTAATTATACCATAAATTTATTAAAATGTAAATTTTTTAAATTTGTACTAATATTTGTAAGAGTAATGATTGTTAAATATTTCCTATTCGTTAATCTGGGACGGCCAATGGTCGCCCCAGATACTTAAAATACTTTTTTATTGATATAATGGTTTCATATTTTATAAATTTCTTGCCATTTGTATTCCTGAGCATGATGCCATCATTAATCCTCTTGTCATTCCTCCACCATCTCCTATAGAATACAATCCCTTTATATTTGTTTCAAAATTTTTATCAACTATTACTTTGTTACTATAGAATTTTATTTCTGGAGCATATAATAAATTGTCTGGTGCTCCAAACCCTTCTACTATTTTATCTACTGCTCTTATGAATTCTAATATACTTACCATTGTTCTATATCCTAATGCAAAAGTTATATCTCCTGCAACAGCTGATTTTAATGTGGCTTGAACTGAATTTTTTTCTAGCTCATAATCCCATGTTCTTTTACCTCTAGATATATCTCCTAATCTTTGTACTACTATGTTTCCTGCACCTAAGTCATTTAAATTTTGAGCAACATTTCTTCCATATTCTATTGGTCTCTTAAATGGGCTGGTAAAATGATGTGAAACTAATATTGCTAAATTTGTATTTGTACTCTTTCTTTCTTTATATGAATGTCCATTTACAAGTGTTAGGTTATTATCATAAACTTCTGCTGATACGAATCCGCTTGGATTTTGACAGAATGTTCTTACCTTGTCTCTAAATGGTCCTACTCTACCTATAAATTTAGCCTCATACATATATTTATTTACTTCTTTCATTACTTCATCTGGTAATTCATATCTAACACCTATATCTACTATTCCTGTTTCTGTATTTATATTGTGTTTATTGGCCATATCTACTAACCAATTAGCACCTTTTCTACCAACTGCTAGTACAACTTTATCTGCATATATTTCTTTTGAAGGCATCTCTTCATCATCTATATATTTTGCTTCTTTAATTTTAACACCTTCAATTTTTCCATTAGATATGATTAAGTCTGTTACTGATGTTTGGAACATCATTTCTACACCATTTTCTTCTATATATTTTTCTAGTTTTCCATATACTTCATGGCTTTTTTCTGTTCCTAAATGTCTTATTGGGATATTAATTAATCTAATTCCTTCTTTTTTTGCTCTTTCATTTATTCTTGCAATTTCTTCTTTATATTCTGTACCTTCTAAATGATTATCTGCTCCAAAGTCTAAATATATTTTATCTGCATAATCTATTAATTTTTTTGTTTCAGGAACTCCTATAATTTTATGTACATTTCCTCCAACATGAATTTCTTCGTCTTCTTCATTATACAAAGATAATTTTCCGTCTGAAAAAGCTCCTGCACCTGAGAAACCATTTGTTATATTACACATCGGTTTACAATGTATACATTTTTTTGTTTTCTCAATAGGGCAATTTCTTTCTTCTACTCTTTTTCCTTGATCTATTAATAAAACTTTTTTATATTTTTTTAATTGTATTAATTCATAGGCACAAAAAATTGAACTTGGCCCCATTCCTACTACTATTACATCATATCTTTCTGACATAAAAAAATCACTCCCTTGACCTTAAAATTATATCATAGGAATGATTTTTTTGCAATCTTTTATGATGTAAATTTACCACATATTAGTATAATTTCCTTCTGCTCCTCCATACACCTCTGTATAATCATAAATATGAGTAAAATCACTATTTACTAATTCTCTATATGTATATTCAGTTACCACAAGCCCTTTTGAATGATATAAGGTATCTGCTACGTATATATGTTCATCATCTACACCTATTATTATACCTATATGTCCATCATATCCTATTGGATCTCCTGCTTTTACTTTTCCTGATTCTAATAACTCCATAGTTATTCTTTGGCTTACACCGTAGTCTGATAATGTTGGTAATCCTTCACTTAAACCTCCACCTATATCGCCTAACTGGTCAAATCCACCATTAATTAAGCACCAACATACAAATCCACTACAGTCTAATCCATTTCTTATAACTCCATTGTCTTCGCTCCATTCCCTAATGTATGCTCCCCACATCGCTGGACCTGCAACTGATTTTTCAAGAATTTCAAATTTATCTTCTGATAAATATAGTCCCCTATGGAAATATCTACCTTCTCCATCACAATAAGGACGTTGATGATTAAAGTGTGTTAATCTACCATTTTCTACGAAATATGGTATTCTATATTCAAGCTCTAATGATAAAAATCTTGCAGCAGCAACAACTCCTGCACGAGTCTTATACCCTGCTTCATCTATTTGATAAAATAGGTATTCATCTAATATTTTTGCTTCTTCTGGAGTATATTGCTTATTACTTATAAATGGTTTTTTATTATTAATCTGTGGTAATGAAATAAGCGAAGTTACTTCGACATTAATAACCTCTACATTTCCATAATTGTCTGAAATAGTTATTTTAGTATTACCATCATCTATTCCAACTAATTCTCCATTATTAATTGTTGCAATATCTTCATTATCACTTTTATATGTAAGTGTTTTGTCTGGATTACCTACTGTTCTTAATGTTATGTCTAATTGTTTTACTTCATCTTTTATGATTTTTATATCATTATTTACTTTATTCTTTATTTCAATTTTTGCAATAGTTGATATATAATCAGATATTGCTATTTTATCTCCTACCTGTTTATTGTCCCTTATATATATGTATTTATCATCACTATCAATTTTAATATTACATTTGCTATTAACTATTTGTTGCCATTCATCATTAAATTCAGGAGATACTTCGCTGTCTGTTGCTATGCACCATAATTCTTTGTCAAAAATTAAATTATAAGTTTCTAAACTAGCATAAACATTTCCCTCATTATATGAAATATTTGTTAAACTTTTTATAGTCAAACCTTTTTTCAGTACAACTCCTTTAAATGCATCCGTACTAACCACAAATATTATTAAACATACTAATGCTACTATTATAGATATTTTTATTATTCTTTTTTTAATGTTTGTTTCATTATTATCCAAATTTTCTTTTTTTTCTAGATTTTCTTTGTTTTCTAGATTCTCTTTATTCTCTATTTTTTTCATTTTTTATTCCCTTTGTTATTATATTTTAACTAAAAATACCGCCCACAAATTGGGCGGATTTTTTATTATTTTTTTAAGAAGAATATTATACATTATCTTTTATATATTCTACAACATCCCCCACAGTTACAACTTTTTCTGCATCACTATCTGGAATTTCTAAATCAAATTCTTCTTCTAAAGCCATTATTAATTCTACTATATCTAAAGAATCTGCTCCTAAATCATCTATAAAAGATGCTTCTGAATTTATTGCTGTATCAGCAACACCTAATTGCTCTATTATAATTTCTTTTACTTTATCAAATATATCTTCTGAACTCATGAGTTCACACCTCCTTTTTATATATCTGTAAATATTACCTATATTAAGATATTATATGATTTTGAAAATGTCAATAGTTTTTTACATATTTTTTTCAAATTCTTTTTTTATAATATCAACAGTACCACTTTTTGCAAAGTTTTCAGCTTGTTTTATGGTATAATAAAATAATTTTTCATCACTACTTCCATGTGCTTTTACAACTGGTTGTTTTACTCCTAAGAATAAAGCTCCACCATATTCTTTATAATCCATTGTTTTGCTAAATCTCTTTATTGCTGGCATTGCAGGCAAAGCACATAAAATACTAAATATATTCTTTTTTAAACTTTCAGTTAGAGTTCTTTTAACTAACTTTCCTAATCCTTCTGTAGTCTTTAAGAACACATTACCTGTAAATCCATCTGTTATTACCGCATCAATTTTTCCTGTAAATGCATCTCTTCCCTCTATATTTCCTACGAAGTTAATTCCTTGCTTTTCAGATTCTTCTTTTAATAAATTATAACTTTCTTTTACTAAATCATTTCCTTTTGTTTCTTCTGTTCCAATATTTAATAAACCTATTGCTGGTTTTTCTATATTATAAATTTTCTGTAAATATATATTTGCCATCTGTGCAAATTGCAATAAATTTATTGGTTTGCAATTTGTATTAGCTCCTGCATCCATTAGCATTACACCTTTTTTGTATGATGGAAGCATTGGCGCCATTGCAGGTCTATCTACTCCTTTTATTCTTCCTACTAACAGAGTAGCTCCTGTAAGTAAAGCTCCTGAATTTCCTGCTGATACAAAAACATCTCCTTCGCCTTCTTTTAATAGTCTAAAGCCTACTACCATTGATGAATCTTTTTTATGTTTTATAGCTTGTGTTGGAATATCTTCCATTGTAATTTCTTCTGTTGCGTTATGTATTATTAATCTTTCAGATATTTCTTTTATACTATCTTTCCCATATAATTCTTTTACTTTTTTATTGATTATTTCTTCATTTCCTACCAATATAATTTCTGAACTTATTTCATTAATTGCTTTTACTGCTCCTTTAATTGTTGCTTCTGGCGCATTATCTCCACCCATTGCATCTAATATAACTTTCATATTAATTCCCCTTTTTGAATTTTATGCTACTATTTTATGCTACTATTTGGAAAAAATCAAGTATTACGCTTAAAAAAGTATAAAAATGACCAATTGGTCGAAGATTCTAAATAAAAAATTAATTACTTAATTTAATTATAAATTAATAATTTTGTAGGGGCGACTAGCAGTCGCCCGTCAATTTAATTGTTGTAAGAAATTATAATTTAAGAAAATTCTTCGTAGAACGGGCGACTACTAGTCGCCCCTACATCTTTCTTTTGTAAAAGTTTTTTAATAATATTTATCTTTTTTCCAATTTACTATATTATTTTTTATGTATTCTTTAATTTTATAATATTCTTTTTCATTTCTTATAATATGCTCATAGAATGACTTCTGCCAAATAGAATACCCTATTTTCTTACTGACATACATTTTATATTGCTTAATTATTCTATAAATTGTTACTGTCTCTTTATCTTTTATTACAATA
>JAZRRK010000045.1:0-38985 GCA_045650705.1 Clostridia bacterium | reverse complement strand
GCTGGAATTATTGGAGCATCAATGCTAAATTGTAATTTATAATAAAAAAGGTAGTGACCAAAGAGGAAAAGAAACTTTTGGGTCTCCACCTATTAATTTTTAACTTCATGTTAATTACCTTGACATTTTTGACACAACATAATATCACTCCTCTATATTAAATAATTCTTCAATTTTACTTCTATATACTCTCATAGATGCATATTCCTCAAAACACCCTCTTCTTCCACATTTGCACTGTTTTCCATTTGATTCTATTACCATATGACCTATTTCAAATCCTTCATATTTCTTGGGTTTTAATAGTTTTCCTCCTAAAAATACAGCTCCACCTATTCCTGTTCCTATTGTTAAAAATATTGCATCATCATATTTTTTTAATCCTCCATATTCCTTTTCAGCTATTGCTGCGCATTTCGCATCATTTCTTAATGATACTGGAATATTAAAATATTTATTTATCTCAGAAACCATATCAAAATTTTTTATATGTAAATTATCTGCTTTAATAATATGTGTATTTGATACTGTTCCTGGTATTGCCATTCCTATTAAACTTACTTCTTTAATATCCATTTTCTTTTTTTCTAAAACTTTTGTTATTAATTCTATAATTGTCTCAACCATTTCATTAGTGTAATTATTGTCTTGTTCATTATTGCATAAGTCCTTTTCCTCTTTTGCTATAATTCTTCCTGTAGAATTTATTAATCCTATTCCTATGTGGCTTCCGCCTATATCAATACCTATTTTCATATATGCTCCACCTTTCCTTTCATAAATAATATATAACATTTTTTCACGATATTCAAGTCGACGTAATGTTTTTCCGTATAATAAGACAAAGGACGTACATAAAAATGCACCTCTTAAATGAGGTGCACTTTTACTATTATTTTACTTATTAGCTTTTTTTAAATATCCCTGTATATAAAATGCTTTCATATACATTATTAATGATAGTATTGTTGTTATAACCGCTAGATAATATGTTATATTATTTGCTTTTATTATTGATGTTAAATCTTTATCTATCATAGTATTTAATTGTTGTAATACTAGAGATATTACCATTGCAACATAAAATAACACTGTTGCTAGTTTTCCATACCACTTACTTGATACTACAAGTTCTTTTCCATATAGGAATGAAGCTCCTGATACCATACAAAATTCTTTTAGAACTACTATTACTAATATCCAGATTGATATAAATCCTTTTAGAAATAATGTAGTTAACAAGCTTACTTGCGTTAACTTATCTGCTAAGGGATCCATAAGTTTACCAAAGTCTGTTATTAGATTATATTTTCTTGCAATTGTTCCATCTAAAATATCTGTTAACCCTGATAATGTTAATAATATTATTGTAGCTATATAATTTCCTGCTACACAAGTTCCAATTATTATTGGTATAAGTAAAAATCTTATTATGGTTAATGTATTGGGTATGTATTTTAGCATATTTCCTCCTTATTTTGAAGTAAATTGTAGTTTTTCATTATCCATTGTTACTTCTATTGTTTGATATTGTTTTAAATCTCCTCTTAATATCATTTCTGATATTTCATCCTCTATGTATCTTTGAATTGCTCTTCTTAATGGTCTTGCACCATATTTTAAATCTGTTCCTTTTTCTAAAATATATTTTTTTGCTTCATCTGATACATTTAGTTTAATATTTTTATTATCTAATGCATTTTGAGTATTTTTTAATAATAAATCTACTATTTGTAGTAATTGTTCCTTATTTAAACTATCAAAGCTTATAATTTCATCTACTCTATTTAAGAATTCTGGTCTGAATATTTCTTTTAATGCATTTTCTACTTTATTCTTATCTAGAGTATTCTTTCCAAATCCTATTGAATTTGTATTTAAATTTGAACCTGCATTCGATGTCATTATTATTATTGTATTTTCTAAATTTACAGTATTTCCTTGTGCATCCGTAAGTTTTCCGTCATCTAATATTTGAAGTAATATATTAAATACATCTTGGTGTGCTTTTTCAATTTCGTCAAATAGAATTATAGAGTATGGTTTTCTTTTTACTTTTTCTGTAAGTTGACCAGCATCATCATATCCAACATATCCTGGAGGTGAACCTATTAATTTTGCAGTAGAATGGCTCTCCATATATTCAGACATATCTATTCTAATAATAGATTCTTCACTTCCAAACATCTCATATGCTAATGTTTTAGCAAGTTCTGTTTTACCTACACCTGTTGGTCCAACAAATATGAATGATGGTGGACGTTTTGAGCTTTGAAGACCTGCTCTATTCCTTCTTATTGCTTTTGATACTGCTTTTACAGCCTCTTCTTGACCAATTATTCTATTATGTAAGTTCTTTTCTAAGTTTAATAATTTCTCTATTTCTGCTTCTGTAATTTTCTTTACAGGAATCTTTGTTGTATGCTCAATTACTTCTGCAATATCTTGTATTGTTAGCTCTCTTACAACCATTGTTTTATTTAATTCTTCAATCTTGTCTCTTATATTACATTCTTCTGTCTTTAAGTCTGCAGCTTTTTGGTAATCTTCTATTGAATCTGATTGTACAGCCTCTTCTTTTTCTTCTTCTATCTTTGCTAATCTATTTTTTAATATTTCTAATTCATATAATTCTTTATTATTTAAGTTTATTTTTGCACATGCTTCATCTAATATATCTATTGCTTTATCTGGTAAAAATCTATCATGTATATATTTTTCAGACATCTTAACAGTTTGTTCTATAACATCATTTGAGATTGCAACTTTATGGAAGTCCTCATAATATCTTTTTATTTCTTTTAAAATTCCTATTGTTGCTTCCACTGTTGGTTCTTCTACTAGTACTGGTTGTAAACGTCTTTCTAATGCAGTATCTTTCTCTATATGTTTTCTATATTCTTTTAATGTTGTTGTTCCTATTAATTGAACTTCTCCATTTGCTAAAGATGGCTTTAATATATTTGCTGCATTCATAGAATGTTCTGCATCTCCTGCACCAATAATATTGTGAATTTCATCTATTACTAATATAATATTTCCTGATTGTTTGCATTCATCAATAATTGCCTTCATTCTGCCTTCAAATTGTCCTCTAAATTGTGTGCCTGCAACAACTGCTGTCATATCTAATAAATATACTTCTTTATTTAAAAGTTTAGCTGGAACTTCTTGGTTTGCAATTTTTATTGCTAATCCATTTGCTATTGCTGTTTTTCCAACACCTGGTTCTCCTATTAGACATGGATTATTTTTCAAACGTCTATTTAAAATTTGTGTTACTCTTTCTATCTCAATATTTCTTCCTATTACCATATCTAATTCGTTTCTTCTAGCCTTAGCAGTTAAGTTTGTTCCATATATATCTAAAAAGCTCTTTTTCTTTTCTTTTGGTTTTGTCTTTACTTTTTTATTACTATTTGATTCTTGATTTTGTTCTTTATTTTTTCCACCTGAAAACATATTAGAGAAAATATTTCCTAGCGATGCTCCTGAATTCTCTGCACTCTCTATATTTTCTATATCTTCTGGATTAATACCACCTGTAATTTCATCTAACATTGATTCAAATTGTTCTGACATATTATCTAATTGCTCTTCTGTCATCCCTGATTGCTGTGCTAATACCTCTAATGGATTTATTCCTTTTTCTTTAGCACAATTATAGCAATAGCCTTCCATTGTGCTTTTTCCTTCTTCTATTTTTTTAGTAAAAATTACTGCCATATTTTTATGGCAAACTGAACATAACATATATGCGTTTCACCTATTCCTTTTTTAATCTACACTATATCATACATTAATTTTTACGCTTAGTCAAGTAAAATATGTGGGAATTAAGGAAAAAAATGTTACTTTTGAAATTTAAATTCAGCCTAGGAATTAAATGATATAGATTTTAACTTGCGGTCTCCAGACGCGGTTTATTAACTGCCATTTTCTAATTAATTGTTACGATAACTACTCTGATAATAACAATTGCACGCCTCCGGCTACTCATGGGTCGACCTCGTTTGCAATCTATATCATTTAGTTCCATATTTTTCTCCCCGTCTTATTGACTTTTTGAAAAGTTTGTATTATAATAATTTTAGAAAAGATAAGGAGCCACAAAATGTGGTTGCCAGGTTAAACGTTTAGGTCACATCTCTAGTTGGCAATTTTAGAGATGTGATTTTTTTTACAAATATTTATAGTAATAACTACAAGTAATGCAATTATGAGGAAAGCAAAAAATACATTAGTAAAAAGTGATAATATTAATAATTGTAAAAGTATCTCTTGTATCATCCACACCACCTCACTTTCTATGTAGACTTGAGATGGCAACCACATTTCTAACATCCTTATCAGATAGTATTATATATTATTGCAAAAAGTTTGTCAATATGTATTGACAAACTTTTGTTTTTACTCTTTTCCATTTATTCTAAATAATTTAAATAACTCTACTATTACTATTGGTGCAAATACTAGTAATGCAATCTCTACTATATGTTCTGTTGGTAATAATACTAAACTAAATATGTTTCTTAATCCTGTTGTAAATAGTATTATGAACATTAATGCTGCTGAAACTAAAACTGCTAACATTAATTTACTGTTATTAAATACTTTTGTTCTAAATAGTGATTTTTGATTATTTCTTACATTAAATATGTGTACTAATTCTGATAATGCTAGTACATAGAATGCCATTGTTTGACCTATTTGTACTTTCATTTCTGATGATACACCTTCTGTACTTAATCCTAATATAAATGCTGTTAATGTTAATAATCCTATCATTGCACCTTGGTATATTACTCTCCATGTCATTCCTTTTGTGAATACTCCACCTTTATGTTTTTCTGGTTTTCTTTCCATTACATCTGCTGCTGCTGGGTCAACTGCCAATGCTAAAGCTGGAAGAGAGTCTGTTACTAAGTTTACCCATAATAAATGAATTGGAAGTAATACTTGTATTGCATTTATATCTACTCCAAATTTACTTGACAACCATGGTGTTATTAATATTGCTAAAAATAGTGCTACTATTTCTCCTATATTACTTGATAATAAGAATTGTATTGCTTTTAATATATTATCATATATACGTCTTCCTTCCTCTACTGCTGATACTACTGTTGCAAAGTTATCATCTGTTAATATTACATCTGCTGCTTCTTTTGCAACATCTGTTCCAACTACTCCCATTGCACAACCTATATCTGCTATTTTTAGTGATGGTGCATCGTTTACTCCATCTCCTGTCATAGCAACTATTTCGCCATTTGCTTGCCATGCTTTTACTATTCTTACTTTGTGTTCTGGTGATACCCTTGCATATACTGAATAATTACGTATATTTTTTTCTAGGTCTTCTTGGCTCATTTCTTCTAGTTCTACACCTGTTATTGCTTCTTTTTCATCTTCTAATATTCCTAAAGTTTTTGCTATTGCAATTGCTGTCACTTTATGGTCTCCTGTAATCATTACAGTTTTTATTCCTGCTTTTTTACATGTTGCAACTGCGTCTTTTACTTCTAATCTTGGAGGATCTATCATACCTACCATACCAATATATATTAGGTCTTGCTCCATATTTTTCATTTCTTCATCTGATGGCTCATGATCTAGTTCTTTATATGCCATTGCTAGAACTCTTAACGCTGAGCTAGCCATTTCATTGTTTACTTTTCTAATTTCTTCTGTAAAGTTTTGTAAATTTTCTTTTACTTCTCCATTTATAATGTATCTTGTACATCTTGCTAATAATTCGTCTACTCCACCTTTTGTATATACAATATATTTTCCATTTGCTTCATGCACTGTTGTCATTAATTTTCTATCTGAATCGAATGGAATTTCTTTTACTCTTGGATATTGTCCATATATGGTACTTTCATAATTTAGTTTGAAACCTAAATCTACTAATGCTGTTTCTGTTGGGTCACCTGCAAGTTCATTATTTTCTGTTACTTTGGTATCATTACATAGCATACTTGCATAAATTAGTTTATTTAAATCATTATCTTCTAAATTTCTATTAAAATCTTTTACATCTGATACGTTATTATTATAGTAGATTTTTTCTACTGTCATTTTGTTTTGTGTTAATGTTCCTGTTTTATCTGAACATATAACTGTTGCACTTCCTAAAGTTTCTACTGCTGGTAGTTTTTTTACAATAGCATTTTTCTTTACCATTCTTTGCACACCTATTGCTAAAACTATTGTTGATACTGCTGGTAATCCTTCTGGTATTGCTGCAACTGCTAAACTTACTGATGTCATAAACATATCTATTACTTCTTTTCCGTATAAAATACCTATTCCAAATATAGCTATACAAATTATTAATGCTACTATTCCCAATGTTTTTCCTAATTTATTTAATTTTGCTTGAAGTGGTGTTGCATTTTCTTCAGCTGAATTTATTATATCTGCTATTTTTCCAACTTCTGTATTCATTGCTGTTTCAACAACAACTGCTTTTCCTCTACCATAAGTAATTAAACTTGATGAGAAAAGCATGTTTACTCTATCACCAATTCCTATTTTTTCATCATCTATTTTTTCTGATATTTTTTCAACTGGTACTGATTCTCCTGTTAGTGCGGCTTCTTGTGATTTTAAATTTACTGCTTCTATTATTCTTAAATCTGCTGGTACATAGTCACCTGTTTCCATGATTACTATGTCTCCTGGTACTAATTCTCTTGATGGTACTACTTCTAATTTTCCATCTCTCATTACTTTTGCAACGTGGCTACTTAATTTTTGTAATGCCTCTAATGATTTCTCTGCTTTGTTCTCTTGAAAAACTCCAATAATTGCATTTACAATAACAACTACTAGAATAATAATTGTATCTGTAATTCCTGAAAGTCCTTCTTCCATTACTCCAACAATTCCAGAAATAATGGCCGAAATAATAAGTACTATAATCATAAAGTCTTTAAATTGCTCTAAAAACTTGACCAAAGTACTTTTCTTCTTCTTTGTGGCTAATTCATTTAGCCCATATTCCTCCTGTCTTTTCTTTACTTCTTCTTTTGTTAACCCTTTTTCAAGGTCTGTTCCTAATTGTTCCACAGTTTCATTAACTGTTTTATTAAACCAATTAGTTTTCATTGCACATCCCTGCTCCTTTTCTTTTTATTTCTTAATAATTTTACACTAACTTATTATAAAAGTAAAGAGAATTCTAAAAAAATAATGCCCTTTGGCATCATTTTTAATTTTCTTGAAAACTTGGCTGTTTAAGCAAGTCTTTCAATACATCTTCTAATCCTATTGGTGTTACTTTGTAATTTTTTAGTGTTTCTATTATTTTTATAACTTTACTTTCGTTTGTTGATACTCTTTCAATTGTATTTTTCTCGAATTTTACTTTATCTTGTTCGTATTCTTTTTTTATAATTGATATTCCATAATAAACTTGATCTTTAGCTTGTTTAATTCCATGTTCTTCTGTTCCATAATATTCCAATTCAATTTTGTTTCTGTTACTTGTTTCTACTAAATCTGTTTCATCTAATAAAGTAGCTCCATAGTAGATTCCTAAGTTTTTCACAATCTTTCTCCTTTCCTAGCATTCTATGCAACAAAATAGAATTAACATTCTCTAAATGCATAGTATAAAAATGTAAGTTCACTATATTTAATTCGTATATAATTTATATTTAGAAATATAAATTACAAAAACAAAAAAATACCTTTCAATAATACAACAGTTTCTGGTTAAAATCAAGAAAAATCGTTCGTCTTTATTTGACATAATTCGACATTTATTGTAAACGAATTCATGTTATATATTATAATAGTTATAAGTACCCTATCAAACCATATTTACGCAAAAAAACACCACTTATTGTGGTGTTTTTGGTATATTAAACTATATACTCATAACTTCTTTTTCTTTTCCTTCTATTGCTTTATCTATTTCTGCAATTTTTGTATCTGTTAACTTTTGTATTTTTTCTTCTGCTCCTTTTAAATCATCTTCTGTAATTGTTCCTTCTTTTTGTTCCGCTTTTGCTATATCTATTCCTTCTCTTCTTACTGAACGAATAGATACTTTTGAATCTTCACCCATTTTCTTTATTTCTTTTACTAATTCTTTTCTTCTATCTTCTGTTAATTCTGGGAATGCTAATCTTATAACTTTTCCATCATTATTTGGATTTATTCCAATTTCTGATTTTAGTATTTCTTTTTCTATTTCTTTTAAAATACTTCCATCCCATGGTTGAATTACTATTAATCTTGCTTCTGGAACTGAAATTCCTGCAACTTGGTTTATTGGTGTTGGAACACCATAATAGTTTATCATTATTTTATTTAATATTGCTGGGTTCGCACGTCCAGCTCTTACTTCTGATAAATTCTCTTTTAAGACACTTATTGTCTTATCCATTTTTTCTTCTATATTTTTAAAATCCATAATCTATCTCTCCTTTTCATTTTTTGTAATTGCTTACAAGTTCGGACGAGCAATGCTCGCCCCTACATTTAATCACATTATTTTACGATTGTTCCAATCTTCTCACCTTTGATGATTCTTACTATATTCTCAGGGTCATCTATTCCAAATACTACAAGCGGAATATTATTATCTCTACATAAAGATGTTGCTGTTGAATCCATTACTTTCAAGTCTTGATTTAAAATATCCAAATATGATATTTCATCATATTTTTTTGCATTTTTATCTACTTTTGGATCTGCTGAATATACTCCATCTATTGTTTTTGCAAGTAATATTACTTCTGAGTCTGTTTCTGCTGCTCTTAAAGCTGCACCTGTATCTGTTGAGAAGTATGGGTTACCTGTACCACAAGCAAATATTACTACTCTTCCTCTTTCTAAATGCTTTGCTGCTTTTCTTTTAATATATGGTTCTGCTATTTCTCTCATTTCTATAGCTGTTTGAAGTCTTGTACATAATTCTCTTGATTCTAATGCATCTTGAAGTGCTAATCCATTTATTGTTGTTGCCAACATCCCCATATAGTCTGATGTAGTTCTTTCCATTTCATGACCATTTCTACCTCTCCAGAAGTTTCCTCCTCCTACTACAATAGAAACTTGAACTCCCATATCTACTATCTCTTTTATTTTATCACATATTTTTCCTAAAGTTTCTGAATCAATTCCATTTTTTCTTTCGCCTGCTAGTGCTTCTCCACTAAGCTTTAATAAAACTCGTTTATAAGCAATTTCCATTTTAATTACTCCTTTTCAAATTTTTCCTTTATATTCTACCACAAGTCAAGTAAAAAAATAAAGGGGTTTTTGAAAATATGTTAAGAAAAAAAATATATTTCCCCCGTTGGGCTATTCTGTATGATGAATAAGTTTAGGTCTTAATAGTAATAAAAAAGAACAGATTTTAATCTGCTCTTTATGTTTGATCAAATTTAATTAATTTTGTTCCTGTCTCATGTAGTCCATTATATTCTTCAAAAGATTTCTCTATTTTATTTTCTACTATTTCTTCTATTTTGTCTTTTTCAGAATTTCCTGCTAATGTTAATTCGCTAACTAATATTTGTTTAGCGTTTAATAACATCTTTTTCTCTCCAGTAGACAAACCTCTTTCTTTTTGTTTAAAGCTTAAATTTCTTACGACATCTGCAATTTCATAGATGTCTCCACTTTTCATTTTTTCCATATTATCTCTATATCTTTTATTCCAATTCATAGACATTTCTGTAGAGTCTGTTTCTAAAACTTTGAAAACTTTATTTGCTGTGTCTTCATCGATAATATTTCGTACACCAATTTCTTCTGCCTTTGCTGTTGGAACCATAACCTTAACTTCCCCTGGCATTTTTATTATATAATAAGATTCTTTTGCTCCTAAAATATTCTTTTCTTCTATATCTTGTATAACTCCTGCACCATGCATTGGATATACTACTTTATCACCTATGTTAAACATTTACATCGCCTCTCCTTTATGCTATTTTTCTTCTTTAACCATAAGTATTATACCACAAATTTTGGAAAAAGTAAATGATTTTTCCAGAAGAAAATTTTTTATTTTTATTCTATTCAACATAATCCTCAAAGGATTTACTGAAACCTCCTTGCCACCAAGGTCGGTTGGCAGCCGAAGGCTGACGGAAGGTTCTTAATACACGTAATAAAGAACCCCCAGTCGCTTTGAAAGAGCGACAGCCCCCTTGAGTAAAGGGGCTTTCTTGTAATCCTTGGAGGTCTTTTATAAGTTATAATAATCAATCTTCTTTTTTAAATATTTACTTTTTCTTGCCCTAATATTTCAACAAATTCCTGAAGAATTTCTTCATTTATGTATATTGCACCACAAGGTTTTATTCCCTCTTTATCTATTATCTGTACAGGCACATTATTTCTATCTCCATTAAAAAATTTTATTGCACCTCTTAATTTATCTTTTTGTTCTTCTGTTGCTTCTCTTATGTCTAATGTTAATACTATTTTTTTAGATGATTGTGGTATTTCTTGTTTTTTTAATTGTTGTATATTATTAAAATCCATTATTGAATTAGCTACTATTTTTACATCTTCATCTTCTCTAATACTTAATCTTCCCTCAATAAGTACGATATTATCCTGTATAATTATATTTGATGATCTATTATAACAACTATCAAATACTATTATTTCTGTACTTCCATATAAATCTTCTACTGTTACAAATGCCATTATAGTATTGTTTCTTGTATATTTCTTTTTTACAGAGGTTATTATTCCTGCATATTTTACTTGTTTTCCATCTTTTGCTAAGTCATTTTCATCTCTTATATTTATCATTTGTAGGGTATTAATATTAGTGTTTTGTTTTATTGTATCTTTTAACTTTTCTAATGGATGCCCTGATATGTATATTCCTAGCATCTCTTTTTCCATATCTAACAAAGTTCTTTCATCATATTCTTCTACTTTGTTTAAATTATATTTATGTTTTTCTGCCTGTTCTTCACTTGCTATATCGAACATTGTTACTTGACCTTGTATTGATTTTCTTGTTTCTCCTGATATGGTATCTAGTACTCCTTCAAATGAATCTATTAATGTATGCCTTGTTTCTCCTAATTCATCAAATGCTCCTGATTTTATTAAGCTTTCTATACATTTTTTATTTACCGCTTCCCCTTGTATTCTCTCGCAAAAATCTGTAAAACTTTTGAACTCTCCATTTTTATTTCTCTCTGCCACTATTGTCTCAATTGCAGCAGTTCCAACATTTTTTACACTTCCTAGACCAAATCTGATTTTATTACCATTTACAGTAAATTTTGTATAACTATTATTTATACTTGGTTTTAATATTTCTATATTTAATCTTTTACATTCTGCAATATATTCCGGTATTTTATCTAAATTGCCTAGAAAACTGTTTAGTGTAGCTGCCATAAACTCTACTGGATAGTATGTTTTTAAATATGCTGTTCTGTACGATACAACTGCATATGCTGCTGCATGAGACTTGTTAAATGCATATTTTGCAAATTCTGCCATTTCGTCAAAGATTTTATTTGCGCTTTGCTCATCTATTCCATTTCTTACACATCCTGGTATTACTACGTTTCCATTTTCATCTGTTTGACCATGTATGAAAATTTCTCTTTCTTTTGCCATTACATCTAGTTTTTTCTTTCCCATTGCTCTTCTTACCAAGTCTGCTCTACCTAATGAATATCCTGCCAAGTCTCTTACTATCTGCATTACTTGCTCTTGGTATACCATACATCCATAAGTTACATTTAGTATTGGTTCTAATGCTGGGTGTGTATATTCACTATGTTCTGGATTTAACTTATTCTTAATGTATCTTGGTATTTGATCCATTGGTCCAGGTCTATATAGAGATACACCTGCAATTATATCTTCTAATGTGTCTGGCTTTAATTCCTTCATGAAGTTTGTCATTCCTTGACTTTCAAATTGAAAAACTCCTACAGTGTTTCCTGATTGCCATGTATCTTTAAATACTTTTTGATCATCCATATTTTGATCAAATTTTACATCTATCCCTTGGTTTTCTTTAACAAATCTTATTGTATCTGATATAACTGTTAGTGTACGCAAACCTAAAAAGTCCATTTTTAATAGTCCTAGTTCTTCTAAAGTTGTCATTATAAATTGAGCTTCTACGGCGCCTTCATTTACATACAATGGAACATATTCTATTACTGGCTTGTCTGTTATTAAAACTCCACATGCATGTGTAGAAGCCTGTCTTGGTAGTCCTTCTAATTTCATTGCTATATCTAATAAATTCCTTATTTTTTCATCAGTTTCATATAATTCTTTAAACTCTCTATTTTGTTCTAATGCTTTTTGTATTGTAATATGTAATTCCATTGGCACCATTTTTGCTAGCCTATCTGCCTCTGCATATGGAAAGTCCAATGCTCTTGCAACATCTCTTATTACCATTCTGGCAGACATTGTTCCAAATGTTATTATCTGTGATACATGGTCTTTACCATATTTTCTACCTACATAATCTATTACTTCTTGTCTTCTTTCATAGCAAAAATCTATATCAAAGTCAGGCATACTTATTCTTTCTGGATTTAAAAATCTTTCAAAAAGTAAACTATATTTTATTGGATCTATATCTGTTATTCCACAAGCATAAGCAGCAATAGAACCTGCTCCTGAACCACGCCCTGGTCCTACTGATATTCCTTGTGTTTTTGCGTAGTTTATAAAATCCCAAACTATAAGATAATAGTCTACATATCCCATTTTTTCTATAACAGATATCTCATATTCTAATCTTTCTTCTATTTCTTTAGTTAGATTTTCTCTATATCTGTTCTTTAAACCTGTATAACATAGTTCTCTAAAAAATTCTGCGTGCGTTTTATATTCTTTTGGCACTTCATAGTTTGGAAGTTTTGTATTCCCAAATTCAAAATCCAAATTACATTTCTCTGCTATTTTTACTGTGTTTTCTATAGCTTCTGGAATGTTCTTAAAATAATCTGCCATCTCTTCTGGAGATTTTACATAGAACTCATCTGCTCCCATTTTCATTCTATCTACATCATTCATTTTCTTTCCAGTTTGAATACACAATAATACTTCGTGATTATATGCATCTTCTTTTTTTAAATAATGGCAATCATTTGTTGCAACAAGTGGTATATTTAATTCTCTTGAAAGCTGTACTAATTTTTGATTTACCAAAACTTGCTCTGGCAATCCATTTGGTTGTATTTCTAAGTAATAATCTTCTCCAAATAAATTTTTATACCACACAGCAATCTTTCTAGCCTCTTCCATGTTTTCTTTTAAAATTGCTTTGTTTACACTTCCTGCTAGACAAGCGCTTAAACATATCAATCCTTCGTGATATTTTTCTAATATTTCTAAATCTATTCTTGGTTTATAGTAATATCCTTCAGTAAATCCCATTGATACTAAATTTGTTAAATTTTTATATCCTATTTCATTCTTTGCTAAAAGTATCAAATGCGAGTATTTATTATCTATTCCTGATTCTTTATCAAATCTTGTACGAGGTGCAACATATACTTCACAACCTATGATTGGCTTTATTCCTACTTTTTTACATTCCTTATAAAAATCAACTACACCAAACATTACACCATGGTCTGTAATTGCCAATGCTTCCATTCCAAGCTCTTTGGCCCTTAGCGGTAATTCTTTTATTTTATTTGCTCCATCTAATAAACTAAATTCTGTATGGACGTGTAAATGTACAAAATTCATATTTATTTCTCCTACTTATTATTTTTCTGGCATTATTATATCATTAATATTGGATTTTTTCCATATTTGTGATATAATATTTTTAGTAATTTTTATTATCTTAAAGATTAAATAATATAGATTTTAACTTGCGGTCTCCAGACGCGGTTTATTAACTCCTATATTCTCATTAATTATTACGATATCTATTATTGGAATAATGATTGCACGCCTCCGGCTACTCACGGGTCGACCTCGTTTGCAATCTATATTATTTAATCTTTAATCTTATTATATTACAACAATTGAAAGGATGGTTTTATGAAATTAGCATCTGATAATGAAACTTTAGCTGAAAATAAAGCTTTAATTTTATATTTACTTGATAAAGTTAATAAACCTATGGAAAACACAGCATTTTACAAATTAGTATTGACTTTTGAAAATATGAATTATTTTTATTTTCAACAATTTTTATTAGATTTGATGGAAAACAAGTATATTTTAAAAGGTATCTCTGATAAAAATGAAACTATTTATGAATTAACTAGAGAGGGAAAACAAGCAATTAGTTTAGTTCAAGATTTAATTCCTGGTTATACTCGTTTTCAAATAGATAATAATTTTAAAGAAGATTTGCGTTCAATTGAAGATGAATATTCTATAACAGCAGACTTTATTCCAGAAAGTGAAAATTGCTACACAGTTGATTGTAAAATTACTGAAAATGGTAAAGTAACTTTTGAAGTTAAAACCTTTGCAGGTTCACGAGAACAAGCAAAATCAATTGTAGATAATTGGAAAAAAAATGCTGTAAAACTTTATCCTAAGATGTTAAAAATGTTGACTAAATAGGGAAAGGACACGGGGACGGAGTTTATGTCCATAGGATTTCAAGGTTTTAAGCCATGAAACCCTATGGACATAAACTCCGTCCCCGTGTCCCTCTTTATTTATTAATTATATATTAATAAACCTTGACATCATTCCTATTTTATTTGGTGTATGCTCTGGCAATTGATATATGTCATGTCCTGGATATTCGTTTGCTTCTACAAATACTGGTCCATTTGGAGTAAACCCTACATCCCAACCTACATATGCCATTTCAGGTACCACTTTTGATGCTTCTTTGCACATTTTTATAGCCTTGTCCCAGTCTGGAAATTGGAAACCTTTTATCTGTGTACCTGTGACTGGATGTTTTTCATATAAAATTTTATTCTTATCTATCGCCTTATCTTGTACTATACCTGTTTTTTCATCTATTGGTGCTACCATTCCTCCACTATTAAAGTTGTCCACAATTTTTCCATTTCCAATTCTAAAATATGCACATATAACATGTGGCACATTATTTTTTAATATTGTTACTACTCTTACTGTGTTTATTGACCCTGGATATATTTTGCTTACTTCTTCATGTTGATTAATAACTTCTTCTAGTTCAAAATTATGATTATCTGTAAGATAATTATACAATTCATTTGATGAATTATAATTTTTTACTTCTATTTTTTCTATTCCTTTCCCACAACCACCATCTATTGGCTTTGCCATAAATGTTTTGTGCTTTTCCATAAATTCTATTACTTCTTCTTTTGAAGTGCCATCTATTTTTATCCAATCTCTTTTCAGATATTTATTAAACATCCTATTAAATTCATCTTTGTTCCTAAAAATATGAAAATATTCTTTGTTATTATACTTTGTAATTAAATTATTATTTCTTCCTCGTGTAATGTAGGTGTCTCTTTGTTCATCTGTTAAATTGTACATTTCAAATAAATCATAATCCATATATCCCGCACCATATTTTACTGCACAATCTTTCATGTCTAGAAATATATTTATTCTTGCTCTTCCTGTTTTTCTATGTATGTCATTTATCTTTTTTAACATTGTTTTGTAATCTATTTTAGTAATTCTGGCAATTATATATTTTATATTTCCCATACTCACTCCTTTTATTTCTTCTAAATATATTATGAACATTTTTAATTTATCTTATAACTTTTTTGTTTATATATTGTTTATTTTTTAAACTATATGTGCTATAATTTTTATGTTTGGGGTGATATTATGCGACGCATAATTTATTTAATTAAAAGGATTATACATTTGGATTATGAAAATATGCTTAAAATTGCTAAATCGATTAGTAAAAAAACTGGCAAGAATAGATTTTTACTAATATTGGATATAATTTATTGTGGTATCCGCTATCAAGCTGGATATTATGATTATCAAGAATTTGAATTTTATAATTTGAACAAAAAAGAACGCAAAACATATTTAACACGTGGTAAAAACAATGAAATTGTTCGCACTTTTAATGATAAATCTCATTTTCATAAATTTGAAAATAAGATTGAGTTTAATAAAATATTTAACAAATATCTAAAACGTGATTGGTTATATTTAGATAATAATGTTGATGAATTTGTTGAATTTCTAAAATCTCATGATGCTATAATTGCTAAACCAGTTGATGCTACTGGAGGCAATGGTGTTGAAAAGTTCTTATATATTAATGATGAAGAATCAAAGAAATTATATAGTAAATTATTAGAAAATAAACAACTTTTAATAGAAGATTGTATAAAACAACATCAAGATATAAATACTTTGTATGCAAATTCTGTTAATACAATGAGAATGTTTACATTTATTAAAAACGGACAAGCATATTTTTTACAAGCTGTACTTAAAATTGGTAATGGTGGTGTTGTAGATAATTTCTCTAGTGGTGGAATGTATACATATGTTGATGAGAATGGAACGGTTTTTGTTGAAGCTATTGATAGAGATGACAACATATTCTATGAGCACCCTATTTCAAAAACTAAAATCGTTGGTTTTAAAGTTCCAATGTTTGAAGATGCAGTAAATATGGTTAAAGAATGTGCTAAAGTAATTCCTGAAGTTTCTTATGTTGGATGGGATGTTGCTATTAGTGAGAATGGACCTGTTATAGTTGAAGGAAACTGTTTCCCTGGAGTTTACCAAGTTAAACCTAGTTTATCTAAGAAAAAAGAAGGATTAATTCCAAAATATAATGAAATAATGAATATCTTTTAATATAACGTAAAAATAGCAAACAAAAATTGTTTGCTATTTTTTATTAAATATTGTACAAAACATCGGTCAAAATGCCCCGTCCCTATTGACCGGTTTTTAGTTCCTTCTTTAAATCCTCTAGCATATATTTTGCACCTTTTTTCAAAAGTACTTGTATAATATCAAATCCAGGCCCTCTGTTTCCTTCTATAATTAATGGACCATTTTTTCCTATTGCTACATCCCAGCCAACTATGTGTATGTTATTATTAACCATCGCTGCTTCTTTTACCATTTTCTTTATTTCTTCCCAATAAGGTATTTCAAAGCCATCAAATTTTATACCTGTTATACTTTTCTCTGATTCTTTTAAGTTTTTATCTATTCCGTTTCCAGTAAGAGTTCCTTTTTCTAAATCTACTAAAACTCCTTGTCCACCTTGATGGAAATTATCCGCTATTGTTTTTCCACTTCCGATTCTAGCTCCTGCAAATATTATTTTAACATTATCATCTACAACTGTTGTTACTATTCTTAATGTGTTTGTACTATTTGGACTTAATTTCCCCCAAGTTTCATCTTGTATTACTAATTCTTCAATAAAATTATTTCCAGCTTTTAATTCTTCATAAAATTCTTTTCTTGAAGGAATATCTTTAGTGCAAATTTTCTTTACATTAGAGCCACCTAGCCCCTTTAAAGGCTTTGATACAAATTCTTCGTGTTCATTTAAGAATTTTTCAAATTGCTCATAGTCAGCATCTTGTGATAGGCATTCTCTTTTTGTAAATTTTGAATAATTCTTATGAAAGTTAACTTTATTTGATATAAAATCTGCATATTGAACACTCGCTAGAGTTTTATATGCTTTTGCCATGTTTCCTATTGTTACATATTTTCTTCTTTCTTTAAAGCTTTTTTCATAAAATCTATAGTTTAAATAGTCTTGTAAACCTGAACCTAGTAATAATGTACATATTGCAGTATCTATGAACATTAGCTTTGGTGATTTTCCATTTTCTTTTGATAATTCTTTCAACTTTTCATAAAAACCTTTGTAGTTTCCAACTACAGCAAATTTTAATAATCCCATATTTATCTCCTTACAGTCCGCCCAATCTCGTCGGCGATTTATATTAACTCTTAATCTCTTTTCTTTGCTCTAATTCTTTTAGTACTAATTCATATCCTTTTTGTTCGTCTATATATTCAATTTCTTTATATTTAAAGTTTTCGTCTTTTGCCTCACATATTTTTTCTACTATTATTTTTAATATTTCTGGATTTCTTATTAATAATGGGCCTATTAAGTGTGTACCCATTAAGTTTTTGTAAATTATTCCATCTGGTTCATTTTCTTTATTACTTTCTGAATTCCATTCTATTTTGAATAATGGTTTGTCGTTGTTTTTTATAACACTCATTGTATTTATGAAGCCTACAACTTTATTTTTTAATATTTCACTTGTACATATTACATCTGGTGTTTTTCTTTTTTCTTTATGTTCTGTTTCAAATTCAAAGAACTCTAAGGCTGGTTTTCCATCAATGCTTTTTCCTAATATTTCGTAGCTATTACCAGTAAATAATATAACCTTTCCACTTTCCATTACACTTTGTAATTCTTCTTTTTCTTTTAAGATATCTTGCAAAATTGCTTGTTGATTTCTTTCTGTTCCACATCCCATATATATGAAGTCATATTGTTTTAGGTCTTTTGTCTCACCTATTGATTTCTTATCTACAATTGCTTCAAAGCCTTGGTCTTTTAAATGTTGTTCTAATATCTTTATATTTCCATATTCTCCGTACAAATTCATTATATCATAATACAGATGTAATATTTTAACTTTCATTTATATCATTCCTCCAAAAATTACCTTACAATCCGCCCAATCTCGTCGGAGTTATATATGTTTTGTTCTCAATAAAAAAGTCAAGATGGCTACGATGGTAATCCGTAAGCCGTTGGCTTCTCGCCTTTTTTATTTCGAAAAAAATATATAACTCCTGCGTTGGGCTACTTAAACTCTATGTGATAATTGCTTATATTCTATCCATAAATTTCATTCGATCTGAAAAACATGTTATGACATAAATATTCTCGTTTTCAAGTTTTCTTACTTTCTTCATCATTTCATCTAGATTTTCTTCTGCAATTATCTTGTTTTCATCAATATTTGCATATTTAAATCTGATTGATAAATCATGTACATATTTTCCTGCTATTACTATGTTTTTAACACATTCAGAATTTAGTAATTCAAAATTTATATCCCATATCCATGATGTTTCGCTTGTAAAATATTTTCTACTAACTGCATCTATTATTACAACAACTGTACATGGTTTATTCTCTCTTACTAAATATTGTAATGACTGGTTATATGATATAGAATTTTCGTGTTTTGATGTTAATAGCATTCCTTTATTTCCATTGATTTCAAATGTTTGGATTCTATCATTTTTTAATACATACTGATTTAAAGTTTTTGCAATTTTCTCTTCTTCTAAACCTACTAAATTTATTACTGCAAAGGTTGCAAGGATATTATATGCATTATATATACTTCTTAAATTCATCTGCATTTCATATTTGTCATTTATTTTTACTTTGCCGGTTTTTAAATCTATTTCTGTAATTGCAAATTCTGGTTTTTTTCTACTATGTCCACATTTTTTACATGCGTAGTTTCCTATATGGTCATAATGGTAATATTCATATTCTAATATATTCTTACAATTTGGACAGTATTTTCCGTCATTGTATGGTGATTTATCTTCATCTGTATCTAAATCGTTTTTATTCATGCCTATATATGTTACATTTTCTCTGCCAAATCCATATAGTGATGATAATGGATCATCTGTATTTAGTATTAAATGAATGTCATCTGATATGGCTTCTTTTATTATGTCATATATTAATTCCGGATGTCCGTTTCTAGTCATTTGGTCTCTATATAGATTTGTTACAACTAAATATTTTGGCTTGATATATTTGCAAGTATGTCTTAAATAACGTTCATCACTTTCTATTACAAGTACATCTTTTTTCACTTTCCCAAATATACTACAATTGTTTAATATCATTGTAGTAACACCTTCTATTTGATTAGACCCTTCTTTGTTACATCCTACGTTATATCCATTTTCTTTAAGTACATTATATATCATTTCTGTTGTTGAGGTTTTTCCATTGCTACCTGTCACCATTATTATGTTTTCTGGTAGTTTTATTTTTGAAAGTATATTTTTATCTAATCTTAGTGCAATCTTCCCCGGCAAGCTACTTCCTTTTTTCATGCATTTTCCAATTAAATATATAATTTTATTCATTAAAATAATTAACATTTTCATACCTTACACAACTCCCTTTGTATTCCTCTTCAAAGAGTTACTAGAAAGCCCCTTTAATAAGGGGGCTGGCAGCGAAGCTGTACTTAAGGGTTCTTTAAGAAAATGCTTGTAGAAAGAACCCTCCGTCAGACCTACGGTCTGCCACCTGCCGTGTTAAAGGAGGTTTCAGCCTATACTTCGCAGTCATTTCCCGAATTTTTATACATTGAACTTAAATAAAACAATATCCCCATCTTGCATAATATATTCTTTTCCCTCTGAACGAACTAAGCCTTTTTCTTTTGCAGCTACCATTGAACCTTCTCTCATTAAGTCATTAAAAGACACTATTTCTGCTTTGATAAATCCTCTTTGTATATCTGAATGGATTTTTCCTGCTGCTTCTGGTGCTTTTGTTCCTTTTTTGATTGTCCATGCTCTTACTTCTGGCTCTCCTGCTGTTAAGAATGACACTAGTCCTAATAAATCATAGCTTTCTCTTATTACTGTATCTAGTCCAGATTCTTTTAATCCTAATGCTTCTAGCATTTCTTTTTTATCTTCATCCTCTAATCCTGAAAGTTCTTCTTCTATTTTTGCACATAGTGGTATACATTTTGTATTTTCTTGTTTTGCAAGTTCTTTTACTTTTGCAACATTTTCATCACTTTCCATATTTTCAATTTGACTTTCGGCAACATTTGCTATGTATATAAAAGGTTTTGATGTAAGTAAGAACAAATCTTTTAGCATTTCTTGTTCTTCTTCTGTAAGCTCTACACTCTTTGCTAATTTTCCAGCTTCTAATGCAGATTTTAGTTTATTTAACCCATCTATTTCTGTTTGATATTTTTTATCTGCTTTTAGCATTTTTACAGCTTTATCCATTCTTTTGTTAACTGTTTCCATGTCTGCAAATATTAACTCAAAGTTTATTGTTTCTATATCTCTTAATGGATTAATATTTCCATCTACGTGAACTATATTGCTATCCTCAAAACATCTTACAACTTCTGCAATTGCATCAACCTCTCTAATGTGTGATAGGAATTTGTTACCTAAACCTTCACCTTGACTTGCTCCCTTTACTAAACCTGCAATATCAACAAATTCAATTACTGCATGTGTTGTTTTTTCTGGATTATACATTTTTGTTAATTCATCTAATCTTTCATCTGGTACTGCTACCATTCCAACATTTGGTTCTATTGTACAGAATGGGTAGTTTGCGCATTCTGCTCCTGCTTTTGTAATGCTGTTAAACATTGTACTTTTTCCTACATTAGGTAAACCTACTATTCCTATTTTCATATCTATTTAAGTCCTTTCTCACTCTAATTTTCTGCTAATTATTATATCTCATTTTTTGGTATAATGCAATAAAATTTGCAATTAAAATCCGCCCAACCTCGTAGGAGTTATATATTTTTGTTCTCAATAAAAAAGCCAACATGGCTACGAGGGTAATCCGTAAGCCGTTGGCTTGTTGTCTGTTTTATTTCGAAAAAATATATAACTCCTGCGTTGGGCTAGTTTGTACTATCCAAATAAACTAATTTGGTTACTTTGGCTCATGCCATCTAGGCATCCGAATTTGCAAAGCAGTTCTGTCATTGCCTTTCCTATCTTTGCCTTGTACTGTAAATCATCTATACTCATAAATTTTCCTTCAGCCTTTGCTGCTTGGTATATACTTTCTGCTGCTATTCCTCCTAGTCCTCCTATGCTTGATAGTGGCGGTCTTAGTTTTCCATCTTCTATTTGAAATTTTGTACTATGTGATTTATATAAGTCTATTGGCAAGAATTCAAATCCTCTTTCATACATTTCTAATACTAATTCTAATACTGTGTACATCCCTTTATCTTTTTGTGTAGCATTGTTTCCTTGCAGTTCTATTTCTTTCATTTTTGCTTTTACTTTTTCTTTACCATATATCATAAACTCACTATCAAATTCATCTGCTCTTATTGAGAAAAATGTTGCATAATATGCTAGAGGATAGTGTACTTTAAACCAGGCTATTCTAAATGCCATTGTTACATATGCTACTGCGTGTGCTTTTGGAAACATATATTTTATCTTTTTGCATGAATCTATATACCATTCTGGTACATTATTTTCTCTCATTATTTCTTCTTGGTCTGGTTTTAGTCCTTTTCCTTTACGCACACTTTCCATTATTTTAAATGCTTTATCCGGTGGTAATCCTTGTTTTATTAGATATGTCATAATGTCATCTCTTGTACATATAGCATCACTTAATGTTGCTATATTCTCTTGTATTAATGTTTGTGCATTATTTAACCATACGTCTGTACCATGTGATAATCCTGATATTCTTATTAGTTCTTCAAATGTGGTTGGCTTCGTATCTACCAACATTTCTCGTACAAATTTTGTTCCAAATTCTGGCACTCCAAATGAGCCTACTTTTGAATTTATTTGTTCTGGAGTAATTCCTAAAGCTTTTGTTGAAGTAAATATAGACATTGTTTCTTTATCATCCAGTGGTATCGTTTTTGGATCTACTCCTGTTAAATCCTGTAACATTCTTATAACTGTCGGATCGTCGTGTCCTAGCATATCTAGTTTTAATAAGTTCTTATCTATTGAATGGTAATCAAAATGTGTTGTTATTATATCTGAATTTGGGTCATCTGCAGGATGTTGTACTGGACAGAACTCATATATTTCTCTTCCATGTGGTACTACTATTATTCCTCCTGGATGTTGCCCTGTTGTTCTTTTTATTCCTACACACCCCTGTACAATTCTTGATATTTCTGCATTTGTTACTGGTATATTTCTTTCTTCATAATAATTTTTCACATATCCAAAAGCTGTTTTTTCTGCTACTGTACCAACTGTTCCAGCTTTAAATGTTTTTCCTTTTCCAAATATTACTTCTGCATATCTATGTATTTTTCCCTGATATTCTCCTGAAAAGTTTAAATCTATATCTGGCTCTTTATCTCCGTTAAATCCTAAGAAAGTTTCGAATGGTATATCCATTCCATCTTTGTATAATTTTGCTCCACATTTTGGACATTCTTTATCTGGTAAATCTACTCCATTTTTTATTCCATAGTCTGTAAAATCTGAATACTTACATTCTGGACATCTATAGTGTGGTGGTAATGAGTTAACTTCTGTTATTCCTAACATATTTGCTACAAATGATGAACCAACAGAACCTCTTGAGCCTACCAAATATCCATCTTCATTAGATTTTAATACTAGCCTTTGTGCAATTATATATAATGTAGAAAAACCATTTTTTATAATTGAGTCTAATTCCCTTTCTAATCTTGCTTGTACTATTTCTGGTAACGGATCCCCATATAGTTCTTTTGCTTTATTCTCACAAGTTTCTCTTATCTCTTCTTCTGCTCCAGGTATTACTGGTGGACATTTTTCTTTCGATATTGGGCATACTTTTTCGCACATATCAGCTATTTTATTTGTATTTGTTACTACAAGCTCATAAGCTTTTTCTGTTCCCAAATATTCAAACTCTTTAAGCATCTCTTCAGTTGTTCTAAAATATAGTGGAGCTTGGTTATCACAATCTGAAAAACCTTGTCCTGCCATTAGTATTCTTCTATACACTTCATCTTGTGGATCCATGAAGTGAACATCACAAGTCGCTACTACTAGTTTTCCAAATTTTTCTCCTAATTCTACTATTCTTCTATTAATATTTTTTAACGCTTCTTCATCTGGAACTATTCCTTCTCTTAGCATAAAGTTATTATTTCCAAGTGGTTGTATTTCTAAATAGTCATAATATTTAACTATCTTCTCTATTTTTTCTTCTGATTTATTTTGTAATATTGCCTTATATAATTCTCCTTGTTCACAAGCACTTCCAAGTATTAATCCTTCTCTATATTTATTAAATACACTTTCTGTAATTCTAGGTCTTTTATGATAATACTGTATATGAGATACTGATATTAGTTCATATAAATTTCTTAATCCTTGTTGTGTCTGTGTTAATATTATTGCATGATATGGTTTTACCTTTTTCCAACCCTCTTCTCCTTCTGGTATTTCATCATCTGGTACAAAATATGCTTCTACACCATATATTACTTTAATGTCTAATCCATCCTCAATTGCGTGATTAGCTTCTGGGAAAGCTTGTACTACTCCATGATCTGTAATTGCTATTGATTTCATTCCCCATTTTGCTGCTCGTTTTATTAAATCTTTAGCAGATGAAACTGCATCCATTTGACTCATTTGAGTATGTAGGTGTAACTCTACACGCTTTGTCATACTGTTATCTTGTCTTGTTATTTCTGCTTGTGCAGGTAATTCTATAACGATATTTGCTATTACTCCAATTTCTTTCGAAAAATTATCGTACTGAGCATTACCTTGAATTTTTACTCTTATACCTGTTTTTATTCTTTGCATAACTTTTGATACTTTTTCTGGCTCAACAAATGATTTGCAAGTTATTGTGCTTGTCCCATCATATACATCAAACATTACTAATGTTTTTCCATTCTTTAACTCTCTTGAATCTGTTTTTATTACTTTCCCTTGTAAAGCTACTTTTCCATAATCTGCAGTTAAGTCTCCTATCTTAACTATCTGCTCTTTTATGTTTGCACTTCTTCCTATTATTAATGGTGTATCTTCTTCTAGTTCTTCCTCTTCAGAAACATTTTCTTTCTTTTCTTGTTTTGCCACTTCTTTTTTCTTTTCGGTTGCCATAAAGTTAATATTATTTATTAGATTTTTACACACATTATCTTGTAATTCTTCTAAAAAATGTTGTTGTTCTTTTATCTCTTCTTCTGTGACATTTTCATTGTATTCTACTCTATATTTTTTTCCATATAGATTCATAAATAAATCTTCTAATACCTTATCTACAGAATGTGCATGTAGAAATTCTGAGCTTTTGTTTTTTAAATTTATTATAACTTTGTTTTCATCTATTACTAAAGTACTTCCCTTTAAAATGGCTTTTGTAACAGGAAATTTTGTAGCTATGTATTTCATAATTTTATCCCAGTCTTGTTCTAATGTAAACTTTAATTCTATATCTGGATATATAATTTTACTTTCAATTGTTGCAATTGAAAATCTTGTAGACAAATATGTCTCAAAATCAGCTAATTCATCTATAATTAGCTGATTTTCACATTTTATATCTATTTCTAATTTATTACTTTTTTTATATAAATTCATTTTTTGAATTGTTGCATTTAATATACTATTCTCTTTTTTGTAATCTTGAAATACATCTTTTATTACTTTTGTCATTTTATGTCTTTCCCCTTTATTTTTTCTAGTGTTCATATTATATCATATTTGATTCGGAATGGAACATTTTTTTTAAAATTAAGCAAAAATATTTTTAGCTCCCTTTCGGGAGCCTTATTCTAGTTATTCTCTATTGCTTTCTCTGCATATTTGTTATTCACTACTTTTGTGTAATCTGCTTTTTTGTCTAATTCTCCTGCTTCTTGCATAACTTCTTGTAATCTATTGAAAGATTCTTCTGTTAATACAGGTGTTTCGTTCCAAGCATCTATGTCTTTGTATCTTTGTATTGAACTTTCTAACATATCTAAGTCTGTATCTGGGAAAAAGTCTTGTATTAATTCTGCTATTTCTCTTGCTGTATGTTCTTCAGTCCATTTCTGTCCTTTATAAATTGCATCTGTAAAGTTTTGTATCAATTCTTCATTTTGCTCTATATAGCTCTTTTTTGCAAAATATGCTGTATATGGTATTTCTCCTGTCTCTGCTCCGACTGAAGCTACTATATATCCTACCCCTGCAGCTTCTGTCATTGATGCTGTTGGTTCAAATAGAGTTACATATTCTGCATCTCCTCCTGCAAATGCTCCTGCCATCAAGTCGAACTTTATACTGTCATCTAGAACTAAATCAGTTGATGGATCCAATCCTTTTTGTTTTAATACATATTCAAATGTCATATATGGAACTCCACCTTTTCTACCTGGTATTACTGTCTTTCCTTTTAAATCATTCCAATCAAATTGTTCTGGCTTTGTTTTGCTTACTAAAAATGAACCATCTCTTTTGGTAAGCTGCGCAAATACCTGTGCATAATCTGTTTTTCCTTCGTTATAAATATAAATTGCAGCTTCTGGTCCCGCAAATCCTATATCGCTTTGACCTGCAATAACTGCTGTCATTACTTTATCTGCCCCTTGACCAGTTGTTAATTCTATTTCTATGCCTTTTTCCTCAAAGTATCCTAATGCGATTGCCACATATTGTGGAGAATAGAAAACTGATCTTGTAACTTCATTAACTCTTACTAGAGTTTTTCCATCTTCCTGTGTAGTATTGTTATTATTATTTAAAATAACTGCTACTACTACACCTATTACAGCAACAACTATAATTGCTGCTATTATAATTTTCTTCAATTTTTATACCTTCCTTTTCATAATAAATTTTAGTACATTGTAGCCCAACGCAGGAGTTTTCTATTTAGGAAAAATTGAGGACCCCCGAAAAACTTCGTAGGCGTCTCCATCGTGGGCTCGATTTTTAATAAATAGAAAAACTCCAACGAGATTGGGCGGCTTTTAAATAAACTTTAACCGAATTTATGTGTTCTAGACAGTATCTTTTCAAGTAATACTACTGAACCATATAACACTGTTGCTACAGCTGCCAAGATAATTACACCTGTCATAACTAAATCTAGCTGAAATACCTGACCTCCATAAACTATTAAGTATCCTAACCCTGCCTTTGATACCAAGAATTCACCAGTTATAACACCTACTAATGTTAAACCTATATTTATTTTTAGAGAATTTATAAAAGTAGAAATATTGGCTGGTATTATTATTTTCGTCAACAACTGTAATTTACTACAGTTAAAAGTTTGTGCCATTTTTATTTTTTCTTTATCTGTTTCTAAAAATCCATTTAATATTTCCATAATTGTTACAATTAGTGAAATTGCGAGTCCCATTACAATTATAGCTCCTGTTCCTGCTCCAACCCATATTATTATTATTGGTCCAAGTGCTACTTTTGGTAAACTATTTAGAACAACTAAAAAAGGTTCTGAGACTTTACTTAAGAATTCTGACCACCACAAAATCATTGCTATAAATATTCCTATTATAGTTCCTAATAAGAATCCTACTAATGTTTCCTGGCAGGTTACCATAAGATGCATTAATAGCTGATTTCTAGATAAATTTATAAAAGTTTCTAACACTCTACTTGGTTGACTAGTTATAAAACTATCAATTATTTCTTTATTTGCTAGCACTTCCCATAAAGCAATAAATGCTATTACTATAGCTATTTGTGTTATAAATATTGATGCTTTTTTTATTCTTATTTTTTGCAAATATTTTCTTCTATCTTCCGAAATTTTTTCCTTATGCATTTACATCTAACTCCTTCCAGATGCTGTCAAAATATTTGCTAAATTTAGGACTTTCCCTAACACTTAATGGATTTCTTCCCTCCATTTCAAATTCAATTTTATATATAGTCTTTACTGTAGCTGGTCTTTTTGTTAATATTATAATTCTATCTGACATACTAATTGCCTCTGAAATATCATGTGTTACCATAAGTGTAGTAACTTTTTCATTTTTTAGTATCTCATATATATCTTTTGTAACCATTATTCTAGTTTGATAATCCAATGCTGAAAACGCTTCATCCAATAGTAATATTTTTGGTTTTATTGCTAAAGTTCTAATTAAAGCAACTCTTTGACGCATCCCCCCTGATAATTGAGATGGATATTTGTCTTTAAATTCATATAGATGGTATTTTTTCAAAAGTTGCTCGACATATGCCCTATTTTCTGCTGTATTTATTCTCCTTACTTCTAATCCAAATATTACATTTTTATATATGGTTCTCCATTCTAGTAAACTATCCTTTTGTAACATATATCCTATTTTAGGCGATATGCCTTCACTTTCTTCTCCATCTATGTAGATGGCTCCAGAGTTTTTTTCTTCTAGCCCTGCTATTATTGATAATAACGTTGATTTTCCACATCCACTAGGTCCTATTATACTTACTAATTCTCCTTGACTAACTTTAAAATTTATATCATGTAATGCATCAATTTCACCATTTTTAGCTTGATATTTTTTTGATACTTCACATATCTTTAGTAAATCTTTCAATATAACTCCTCCTATAAATTTATCTAGTTATATTATATTCGAGTTTGCTTTTTAGCGTGAAAGTTTTAAAATCCGCTTAGGTCTCGCAGGTGTTATATATGTTTTTTCTCAATACAAAAGCCAAGATGGCTACGAGGGTAATCCGTAAGCCGTTGGCTTCTCGCCTTTTTTCTTTCGAAAAAAAATATATAACACCTGCGTTGGGCTAGTTTCTACAAACAAAAAAGGGACTAGAAAATTCTAGTCCCTCTAATTTACAATATATAATTTGGAAAAGAAACAAGTATCGCTAGGCAAATTGAAGTAAAAAAGCGGAGGCGTATAAAGATACGTCGAGCATTTTTTATCTTCAATTTAACAACGCGAGACGCCGTTTATTTTTCAAATTTACCCTTGAGTGTATGGTAAAATCGCAATATGTCTCGCTCTCTTAACAGCTACTGTTATAGCTCTTTGATGTTTTGCGCAAGCTCCTGTTGCTCTTCTTGGTAATATTTTACCTTTTTCATTTACAAATTTTTTCATTTGGTCATAGTTTTTATAATCTAAAACTAAATCCTTATTTGCACACATTGTACAAACTTTTTTTCTCATTTTTCTAAATTTAGGATTAAATTCTTCATCACTATTACCATTAAATCTTTTTTTCTTATTATTTTGTTTTCTCTCAGCCATTTCATTCCCCTCCTTATATTTAGAATGGTAATTCATCATCTGATTGCACAGAAAATTCTGATGCTTCTGAAATTGTACTTCCAAAAGTGTTTTCAAAACTTTCTCCTCCTGTTACTCCATCTCTCTTAGAGTCAGCAAAATATGCTTCTTCTGCAATTACCTCTGTTATATAGTGTTTAACTTTATTTTCGTCTTCCCAATTTCTTGTTTGAAGTCTTCCTATAACTCCAACTTGTTGACCTTTTTTAAACCACTTAGAACAAAATTCGCCAGTTTTATTCCAAGCTACTACATTTATAAAATCTGCTTGTCTTTCTTCTCCTTGTTTTGCAAATCTTCTATTTACTGCTAATGAAAAACTTGCTACTAGAGTATTTGTATTAGTTGTATATCTAACTTCTGGATCTCTTGTTAAACGACCCATAAGAATAACTTTGTTCATATATTATTCCTCCTCTTTAACAACTATAAACTTAATAACTTCGTCTGTTATTCTATAATTTCTTTCAAGCTCAGCTATTAGTTCTGGTTTTGCTTCAAATTTGAATACTATGTAGAAACCTTCTTTTTGTTTTTTTATTTCGTATGCTAACTTTCTTTTTCCTATTTCTTCTACTGAAGCTACTTTTCCGTCAGTATTAATTAAATCAGAGAATTTATTTATTAAAGCTTTTATGCTTTCTTCCTCTAAATTTGGATTAACAATGACAACACTTTCGTATTTATTCATTATTTCCACCTCCCTTTTGGTTTATAACCCATATCGTCCTAAAAATATGAGTAAGGTTAAACGACCATTAAAATAAGGCCGCTTTTTGCAGCCTTTTAATTGTACCATAATTTTCCTAAGAAATCAAGTGTTTTTTATCTTTTAATTTATTTAAACTTATGTCTGTATAAAGTATAAAACTTAATTAATATAAATTGTAAACGAGGTCGACCCTTGAGTAGCCGGAGGCGTGCAATTACTATTCTAATAATTATTATCGTAATAATAAATTAGAAAATAGTAGTTAATAAACCGCGGCTGGAGACCGCAAGTTAAAATTTATATTAATTAAGCTTTATACTTTATAATATTTGATATTGTTACAACTTTAAAATACTCTTAATATATCATTATATGTTACTAATATTGATAATCCTATTAATAAGAAAAAACCTAGCATCTGTATTCCTATTTCAATATTTTCTTTTAAAGGTTTTCTACGAATTGCTTCTATTATTAGTAGTAATATTTTACCTCCATCCAATGGTGGAAATGGTAAAAGATTTGTTATTCCTAGTGATACTGATATTACAGCTAGCATATATGCAAATTCTCTAAATCCATTTGTTTCTACTACCATATCTGATATACCAACTACACCAACTAATTGTTCTGCTTGCACTCTTCCAGTAAATATTTCTCCTAATCCTTCAAATGTTGCAGTTAAAAACTGGCCTGTAAATATCAATCCATTTTTAAATCCTAATATACTAGCTGCTACAATCGCACATACTATTAACCCAAAGATAATATTTACTGTTCCACCTGCTAATAATATTAAAATTCTTCGTGGTATGCTTTTTTTATTGTAAGCTCTTTCATCTTCTACAGGTTCTTCTTCTCCCAGCATATTTACAAATCCACCCATTGGGATTAACTTTAATTCATAAGATGTCTCTTTACCTTGTTTTTTCCATATTGTTGGTCCAAATCCTATTGCAAATTGCTTTATTTTTACATTAAACAATTTTGCAACTAAAAAATGTCCCAACTCATGTATAAATATAAGAAATCCTAATAAAAAAGCTATCTTTAAAAAACCAACAATCATGTTTACTATCTTCCCTTTCTTTATTCACAAATTTAGTGTGGAAAAGAAGCAAGTATTGCTAGGCAATTTTTTAAGAAAAACCGGAGGTGTACAAAAGTACATTGAGGATTTTTCTTAAAAAATTAACAACGCAAGACGAAGCTTATTTTTCACACTCTCTTAAATTAATGTTAATAATAAGTATGCAACTGGTGCAATAAAAAGTATACTATCTATTCTATCTAACATTCCTCCGTGTCCTGGAATTAAATTACTAAAGTCTTTTATACCAATATATCTTTTTATACTTGATGCTGCTAAATCTCCCATTTGCGCTAATATACTTAATAGTATTGATATTCCTGTTATTGCTAAATATGATATTTCTATATTTCCCAATCTATTTATAAAGTATGTATATATTAAAGATAACATTACTGTTCCAATAATTCCTCCTATACTTCCTTCTACTGATTTTTTAGGACTTATAGGTGTAAATTTATGTTTTCCAAATTTGCATCCTATCATATAAGCAAATGTATCTGTTCCCCAAGCTGCTATTGCTAAATACCATATCAACAATTTGCCATGCTCTGCTCCATATAGTAATGGTAAGAAAATAATAAATCCTATTATATAAAATATTCCAAATGCTGATATTGCAATATCTTCAAAATTAGTTTTCATATTTGTTAATATTACTTTTAAAAATAATAATATTATTATAGTAGGTAATGCTAGAATTATTACTTCTTTTGGTACTATATTTATAAATGCAATTGATATTGCTAATATATTTCCTATCCATTTATCTACATTATTTTTTCCCTTAAAGCTATTGAAATATTCATTTATTGCAATTAATGCAACTATTGATATTGCTAAATTTACAGCGACATTATTTCCAAATATTAATATAAGTGCTACTATTGCAAATAATACTACTCCCGATACTATTCTTTTTAGTTTCATTATTTTTTCACCTCATCTGGTCTTCCACCAAATCTTCTATTTCTTTTTTGATATATATTTATTGCTTCTATTAAATCTTCCTCTGTAAATTCTGGCCAATGTTTATCTGGAAAGTAAAACTCTGAATATGTAAGTTGCCAAGGTAAGAAATTGCTTGTTCTTAACTCTTTACTTGTTCTTATCATTAAATCTGGATCTGGCTGTCCTGCTGTATATATGTTGTTTGTAATTAGTTCTTCATTTATATCTTCTATATTTATTTCATTATTTTTTACTTTTTCAGCTATTACTTTTGTAGCATGAACTAGTTCCGCTCTTCCTCCATAATTAAAAGCAATATTTAATACAAGTCCTGTATTATTTTTAGTCTTTTCTATTAGCTTATCTATCTTTTCTTGAATATCTTTAGGTATATTCTCTTTCTCTCCAATTACTCTAATTTTTATATTTTTTAAATCCATTTTTCTAAGCATTGAATCTAAGTTTGCTTTTAATATAAACATTAAAGCAGAAACTTCTTCTTTTGTTCTTTTCCAGTTTTCTGTTGAGAATGCATATACTGTTAAATACTTTATTCCTATTTCATTACAAAAAACTGCTATTTTTTCTAAATTCTTTGAGCCTGCTTTATGCCCATCTTTTGTTGTAAGATTTCTTTGTTTTGCCCAACGTCTATTTCCATCCATTATTATTGCTATATGCTGTGGTAAGTTTTCTTTATCTATTAATTCCATATATAATACATTCCTTTCATTTTTCTTCTATACTATTCTATCACAAATATATGAAAAAATGAAATATTTTTTATGTTTTTTTATAAGAATATAAAAAAATCAAGGGTAAGCCTCTCTTACCCTTTCCATATATATTTAAGATTATTTAATTAATACTCTAAATTTCTTCATAATATCCATATACATAATCTCCAGAATCTGCATTGGATTTTACATACTCCCAGTTGCATAAACCATAATCATCAACTACTCGATCGTAGCTGCCAACCAACGTGATGTATGGATCTACTCCTGAATACCTAAATAACACTCTACTATTCAGGTAAGGGCCGAGTGGATAAATAGACAACTCTTCGCCCTCCATATAATCATCAAATACCACTCCACCTTTTCCGTTTACATAAACTTCCAGTATGTCTGTCCCTCCTTCAATCTGCCTTTCGTTAGCGATGATTTTTCCATAGCTTCCATCTACCAAATCTTGCCATGTTGTTTCTTCATCCACTAAGAAAGTTAATTCGCCTAGATAAAGTTTATACGTAGGATTTTTAGAAATTTTAAATTCAGTAACATCTTCCCAGTATTCATCTAATATTCCTTCTACTCTACCTTCTATTTGTGCTTCTTCATTATTAGTATCATTTACCGCTTCTCGAGTTGTGTCTACTAATTTAGAATTAATTGATACATTTATTACTAAGCTCGCCAATAATATCATTACTATTACTGTTACAAATAATGCTATTAGTGTTATACCTTTTTCTTCTTTTAATATATCTTTCATTTTTACCTCCTATGTTTCTTTTTAGTAATTTCTTCGTAAGTCTGACGAGCAATGCTGGCTCCTACATTTTTCATAAATTACTTTACACTATCTTCTTTTTTTATTTTCCCTTTTGTTTTATATTATTTAGTCTCTATTTCTATTTAATTTATTGTATAAAATATGTCTTATTTTGTCAATAAATTTTTTTAATTTTTTTTAGTATTTGTTACCATTTAAATTAAAATATATTTTTTAGGCTCACCCTTTCTCTCTCCCTTACGTGTTTTACAAAAAATTTTGCTGTTTCAATTTCTTGAAGAGCATCTTCTAATTCGCCATTTTCTATATTTGATTTTGATTTTATTAAGGCTGTTTCTATACTATCTATATCTTGGTGTACTACTATTATTGACCATAGTTCACTAATCTCTTCCCATTCTTTTTTTATACTATTTATTTCTTTCTTTATTTGTTCTCTATTTTCTGTTTGTTTAGCAATAATTGTATGTTGTTTAAGTTCTTCTAATTTGTTTGATATATTATCTGCCGTATTTTTTAAATAATTTTCTACATACATTCCTCCACCAAATATAGCTATTATTATGAAGAAAACAATTAATATATCTCGCATATTTCCTCCTATTTTTTTGTTTTTGCTTGACAAAATATTTGTCCTTTACCATCAAAAGTTACTATTAATGCCTCTTCTGGTTTTATTTTGAATTTTTCTATCTGCTTTTTTAGCCATACTTCATCTCTTCCTATTGATTTTAAGTTTTTATACATTATTTTTCCGTCTACTACTAAATCATATGGAATTCCTTCATATTCCGGAACTATATTAAAATCTTCTGGTGTTGTATTTCGTTTCTCTGGCTTTTGTATTACACTTATTTCTCCATTTGTTTCAAGTATTGCATATTCTACATCTCCTAATGTATATATATCTTTTTGTCTTAATCGTTCTTGTAATTCATTTATAGTAATTTTTTCTTTTTTTAATGCATGCTCATCTATTTTTCCTCTATAAACTAATATCTGTGGTTTTCCACATATTATTTTTCTTAAAATTATACTTTTTAAATTAATAAAAGATATTATTAATTGAAATAATAATAGTGCAAGTATTGGTATTATTCCATTAAATATGGATACTCCTGTATCTGACATTGGTATTGATGCTAAATCAGCTATCATTATAGCTATTACTAATTCAAATGGTTGCATTTGCCCGATTTCTCTTTTTCCCATTAGTCTCATAATAACTAGGACTAATATGTAAAGAATGCTTACTCGTATAAATGTTACTATCATTCTTCCTCCACAAAATCTTTTTCCATATTTTTTGCATTTTTTCAAAAAAATATTCAATTTTTTGAATATTCTTTTTATTTCTGAAAATAATATATATGAAACCTAAAAATCAAAGCAAAATTATATATATATATTAAAGTTAGGAGGTTTAGGTAAATGTCAAATAACAATCAAAATGTTCAATCTCAAAATGGCACTAGTACTGCTTGGCAAATAATTGGTAGACTTGTTACTGCAGCTATAGTTCTTGCAATTACAGCTTTTTTTACCCCAGGATTTCAAATTTCTAATTTTTGGTCTTTAGCTGTTGCAGCAATTGTTCTTACACTATTAGACTATTTAGTTTCTAAATTTACTGGTATACAAGCTAGTCCTTTTGGTAAAGGATTTGTAGGATTTGTTCTATCTGTTATAGTACTTTATGTTACACAATACTTCGTTGCTGGATACTCAATTTCATGGTTATCAGCAATTATTGGTGCTATAATCTATGGTATTGTTGATTATTTCTTACCTGGAGAGCAAAAAATGTAGTAAATGCTTTATTTAATAAAGCAAAAAATATCCCCTAATTAATCTAGGGGATATTTTTTAATTTAATTCAGCTTCATGTGTATTCATTAATTCTATATATTCTATTAATTCAAATTCCATTTCATCTAATTCAATTTTGTAATATGTTGTTCCATAATCTTTTACACAATATATCTTATCTAAATCTCTACATTTTATAAACTCTTTTCCTGTTGTTAAGTATATTAATCCATATTTATCATTTTGCTTTACTACTATTGTTTCTCCTGATTTTCCATCTAGCTCGGGAATTATTAATGTATATACTATTTTATTTTCTGGCTCTGCTGGATAACCTATCTCATCATATATAATCTCTGTTAACATTGTTCCATCTGATTTCATTATTCCATATTTTCCATTATTTTTAACTTTGTAAAGCATATTCTCATAATTTAATACTTCTAAGTTGTCATACTTAAATGAATATTTTATGCTACCTGAATTTGATATTATTCCATATTGCCCACTTATGTTTGACACAATATAGTCTAAATTCTTTTCGTCAAAATATATTGTTTCATATTTACTTCCAACAACTTCTTGGAGATTTGTATCTAATACACTCCATACTCCATTTTTATTTACTATTAACCATCCATATGATATTGCTTTCTGATTATTTTGTTCTTCTGTAAGTGTATAACCTGTATCTTTCAATTTTTGTTTATATGTTTCTACTAAATTCTCAGTTGTGTTAATTCTTATAACATTATTTGTATCTTTTGTGCATACTATGTTTAATGCTTTTTGTAAGTCCACCAATGATATATATAACTTGTTATTATACATAATAATATTATAATTTAATGTATAATATTGGTAATCTAAATCTGTTCCTTCTTCATATTTGTAAATTTGATTTGAATCCATTTCAAAACTTGTTATTAATTTATTGTTTTTTATATAACATTTGCTTTGGTCTTCTCCTTCTTTTGGATACTCATTGCTATAATATTCATAATTAATTGAATTTGCTAATTCTCTTAATGATATGTATTGTACTCCATTATTATCTTTTATAATTAAATCTACTGTTATTTCTTTTGTTTGTCCATTAATCTGCAATGTATCTGCTTTGACAGTATTTTCACTTACATATATCATGGCTATAATAACAGCTATAACACTTATAATGCTTAATATCAATAAGATTAATACTGTTTTTTTACCTTTTGGTGCTTTATTAGCTTCATATTGATTCTCATTTAATAAATCCATATACTCCTCCTATTCTTCTGCTGTATATCCATATTGCTTATAAAACTCATTTTTAAAATCTAATAAATTGTCATTTTCAATTGCATTTCTAACCTTTTCCATAAGACTTGTAAGAAATCTTAAGTTATGTATTGATAATAGTCTTACTCCCAATATTTCATTTGTCTTGACTAAGTGTCTTATATATGCTCTTGTATAATTTTTACAAGTATAACAATCACATTGTTCGTCTAATCTATTCCAATCTCTTTCATATGTAGCATTCCTAATTACTACTTTTCCTCTAGAAGTTAATGCTGTACCATTTCTTGCAATTCTTGTTGGTAAGACGCAATCGCACATATCTATTCCTCTAAGCACTGCTTCTATTAAATAATCTGGTGTTCCAACCCCCATTAAGTATCTTGGCTTGTCCTCTGGTAAAAATTGAGTCGTAAATCCTAGTATATCACACATTATTTCTTTTGGCTCGCCTACACTTAGTCCTCCTACTGCATATCCTGGAAAATCCATTTTTACTAGGTCTCTTGCAGATATTTCTCTTAAATCTTTATATGTTCCACCCTGTACTATTCCGAATAATCCTTGTTTTTCAGTATTTTTATGTGCCTCTTTACATCTTTCTGCCCATCTTGTTGTTCTTTCCATTGATTGTTTGGTATATTCATAATCTGCTGGATATTTTACACATTCATCAAATGCCATCATTATATCTGACCCTAGGTCATTTTCAATCTCCATAACACTTTCAGGTGTTAAGAAATGTTTGCTACCATCTAAATGAGATTTAAATTCTACTCCCTCTTCACTTATCTTCCTTAAATCTCCTAAGCTAAATACTTGAAACCCTCCACTATCAGTAAGTATTGCTCTATCCCAATTCATAAACTTATGAAGTCCACCTGCTTCTTTTATTAGTTTATTCCCTGGTCTCAAATATAAGTGATATGTATTTGATAATATTATTTGAGCTTTTACCTCTTCTTTTAGTTCCTCTGGTGTCATTGATTTAACAGTTGCTTGCGTACCAACTGGCATAAACACTGGTGTTTCTATGTCGCCATGTGGTGTATGTATTACACCTCTTCTAGCTCCTGTTTGCTTGCAAATATGTTTTAATTCATATGTTATTGCTTCCATTATTCCCCCATTATTTTTAGTTTAATTTACATTTCCTACAGTAGAATTTACTGGTATATTGGTCTCTACTGTATTAGTTGTATTCTCTATAACTGTTGTGTTCTCTGTACTTACAACATTTTCATTAGTTGTTGTAGTACTATTTTCAGTTGTATTATCAGTAGTAGCATTATCTATTGTAGTATTAGTGTTTGAGGTATTATCCTCTACAGTGTTATTTATTTCTTCATTTTTTGGTTCTTCAGTTGACTCTTCTGTTTTATTTTGTGTATCTTCTGGCTTTGATTCTTCTGGAGTTGTACTCGTTTCTACAGTACTTTTACCTCTTTTTATTATCTTATTCATTGGATCATATGTATCTGTTGATAATACTTCTTTTGATATTTCTTGGCCATTCAGTTTTGTTATTTTATATGTAATAGTTTTGCATCCTCTCATACCTGATTGTGTTACTTTTTCTTCTCCTGGTTTCAATGAATCATCTTCTTCATATACTACTTTATATGAAGTATAATTTAAAACTGTAGGTACTATTTCTATCTCATATTCAACATCTTCTTTTATTCCAAATATTTTTACTTCTGCTACTCCTCCATTAGATTTTGTTTTTATCATTATAGGATATTCCCTTGTATTTTTAAATTTAAAATCTAAAGAACCATATACAACCGTTGCATCTCTACCTGCTCCAATATATTGTGTTTGGAACATATGATTATATCTTTCTACTATTTCCAAATTAGCATATACTACAGCATCATACAAAGTAGATGAAACTTGACATATTCCTCCTCCTAACATTGGAACTACTTTTCCTCCTGCATAACCTGCTGCATAATCATATCCTGCTTCTACTGTCCTTTTTCCTAATGTTTTATTATATGAAAAAGTTTCTCCTGGCATTACAACTACTCCATCCAACTTACTTAAAGCCAATTTTACATTTTTTGACCTTGGTACATTGGTTTCATCAAATTTTGTAGTATATGATCCTAATAAATCAGGAAAAGCTTCTTCTCCTATTTCATTTGTTAAAATTTCTGGTTCTGTAGATTCTAATTTGATTACATATTCATCTGCTTGTTCTTTTACTATTTCTTTTGCACTTTCTAAATCAAAATTCACACCATTTTTATGAGCGATTATTTCAAATGGGTCTTTTTTATATGTTGCATTTTGTGGTTCTGAGTATACTTCTTCGTGTATTTTTTCAATATCTATTTCAGGACATTCTTGATATTTAGTTTCTAAAATTATTTCTTCTTTATTGCCCTCTTTAATGTATTTAATTATTTCTTCCTTCGCCTGTTCTAAATCTATTTGTATTCCTGATTTTCCTCTTGTTATTATTAATTCATCATCTTCAATGCAATAAGTATTGTCTACCATTGCTCCTGAAATTTTTACATTTAAATCTTTCAAATAACTTTCTAATATCTCTTCATTGTAAGTTACTTCTATTTCTATATTTTTTTCTTTTATAAATGTATTTAATATAGCAAAGTTATTTTCTAATATATTACCATCTC
>JAZRRK010000044.1:0-16937 GCA_045650705.1 Clostridia bacterium | reverse complement strand
TAATGATAGTTGGAGAAGAAAGAAATGAATAGAAAAAACAAAATATTTGTTGATATAATTTCTATAATTATATTTGTAATTATTTTAACGACTTTACAAAAACTTTTTGAAACTCAATTAATTAATTATCTTACAAGGTATGAAATTTTCTTAATTGTACTAACAATAGGGATTATTATAAATATACCAGTTATAAAGATATTGCAAACTGCAGAAGAAAAAATTTTTGTACATATTAATGAAAAGGATAATTTTAATTTTGATATTGAGTATTATAGGGAAATTATTAAAAAATATCCAGTTGCTACTTTAAATTTATGTTTAAATAGAAAAAATAATTATAAAGATGAAATGGTAGCTACATTAATTGCTTTAGAAAAGGAAAATAAAATAAAGATTGAAAATGAAAAAGTTATAGAATTAGTAAAAGATTACTCTTTTTCAGAAAAAAATTTAATAAGAGCATTAAATGGATTTGCAATATATGGGAAAAAACAAAAAAGATTTTGGCATGAAGATGCTATAGAAGATGCAAAAAGAGTGGGTTTGCTTAATGTAGGAAAAGCAGAATATCCCATAATAATAAAAATTATAAATAGTGGAAGTTCATTATTATGGCTTTTTAATTATGGTTATATGATAGAAATACTAGGATTTTCTGTAGTAGCATTTATATGGTCATTTGTGATACTTCTAATATTATTGGTTCAAGCTAGTTTAATTAATTATTCTATACCATTTTATAGGACCGAAAAAGGATTAGAATTACAGGCAAAACTAAAAGGGTTAAAAAAATATTTAAAAGATTATTCAGTAATTAATGAAAGAGAAATTAGCGAAATAAATATGTGGGATTATTATATAATTTATGCTATATTATTTAATATGCAGGGAACTTTAGATCAAGACAGTACAAAATACTTTAATAAATATTTAAAAAAATTGTTTTAACAAACGGAGGAAGAGATGAAAGTAGAAGAACAAAAAAGTTTAATAAAAGCAAAAAAAGGCTTTTTTGAGAAAGTTAAAAACTTCTTTCTCAATCTATTTAAAAGAAAATCTGCAGAAGAAGTAAACACTGCAATTAGGGAAGAATATAATAATTTTAAAGAATATATACAGATACAAGAAGATAAAGAAAAAAGTAGAATTTTAAACTTACAAGAAGAATTTAAACAAGGAAATATAGACGAAAACGAAATTGAAGAAAATGACTATAATAAATTACTAAAACTATATGATGAACAGAATGAAAAACTAAGAAAAGAAATTGAGATGTATAAAGTAGAAACAGATAAAATTTTAAAACAAATGAGTAACACATAATAAAAAGGAGTAGAATAATGAGAGAAGATAGTCAAACATCTATAAAAAAGTTTATATATATACTTAATATATTAAAAAAAGAAGGTATTAATGTAAGTGAAATAAAACAAACTAATACAGTAGATGGAAAAACAGAGTATACTAAACTATCTGATATAGTTAGTAGCGATATATTAGAAAAGTATAATCTAGACGGAGAATATAAGATAGGAGCTAGAATTACATCAGTAAAATCTGAGTATAAAGGAAATGCAAGATTAGCTATTACTGAAGAAGATAGGCAAAAAATAGAGGAATTTAAATTATTTAGTAGAACTGCAGACAGAGCTAAAGCAATAGAAATATTAGAAAAATTACAGCAAGCTGGAATAGATACTTCAAGTATACCTGCTATGATTAAAAACGAAGCTGGAGAGAGAACTTTTGCAAGAGCATCAGATGTAGTAGATATGGAAATATTAAAAGAATGTAACATAAATCCTGCATATAAATTAGGTACTAAGATCCATTATCTAAGACAAGCATATAAAGGTGAATATCCAATAACTGAAGAAGAGAAAGCAAAAATTACAGCATTAAGAATAATTAAAGAAGGACGAACATCTATAAAAGATTTAATAACAATGCTAGAAAGTTTAAAGCAAGAAGGAATTGATATAACAAAAATAAAACATGTAATAACAGTAGCAGGTCAACGCAGATATGTTGTACTATCAGATATAATTAGTGAAGAAATTTTACGCAAGCATAATTGGAATGGAGATTATAAAATTGGAGCTAAAATTTCAACAGCTAAGCTAGCATATAAGGGAATACGGAACATCAGTAATAACAGATGAAGATAAAAGAAAATTAGAGGATTTAGGATTAGTAAATAAGCCAAAAGAACCATCAATAAGAGAATTAATTGATATATTGCAAAAATTGAAACAAGAAGAAATCGATATAAATACCATAAAACAATCAGAAGAAAGAAATGGAACAAGAGAAGTTATAACATTAAAGGATATTGTTAGTGAAGATATATTAAATAAATATAATTTGGATAAAGACTATAGAATTGGACCTAAAATTTCAACAGCTAAGCTAGCATATAAGGGTAGAGGCAAATGCATATTAACTTCTGAAGATAGAAGAAGTTTAGAAGAGTTAGGATTAATAATAAATTCAGAGTCATCAATATCAAAGCTAATTGATATATTGGAGATATTAAAGCAAGAAGGAATAGATGTTAGTAAAATAAAACAAGCCAAATCAGTTAATGGAGAAATAAAAAGTACAATATTATCTGATGTAGTAGAACAAAGTAAAATCGAAAAGTATGATTTAGATAGTAAGTACAATATTGGTAGAGCAATAAATCAGGCGAAGAGTGCATATAAAGGTACTGGTACTTGTACTATAACAGAAGAAGAAAAAAGAAAGTTAGAAGAGTTAGGAATAATTAAGGAACTTTCTAAAAAAGAAGCGGAACAACAAAAATTAATTGCAAAGCGTGATGCTGCTAAACAATTATGCAATGGAGCAAAAGTAGCTCTAAATAAAAAACAAAAAGAGAAACAAGAAAAAGTGTAACTTTCCTACACAATAGATGTAAGACGGAGGTCTATATGGATAAAGAAAAAGCCAAGAAAAGGATAGATGAATTAAATAAATTAACAGCATATTATGCTACAAAGTATTATGATGAAGATAAGCCAGAAATAAGTGATTTTGAATATGATATGCTTATGAATGAACTAAAAAGTTTGGAGAAAGAATTTCCAGAATTTGTGTCTGAAATTTCATTAACTCAAAAAGTTGGAGGAACTGTAAAAGAAGGTTTTGCAAAAGTTGAACATGAGGTCCCTTTACAAAGTTTACAAGATGTATTTTCTTTTGAAGAAGTTCGAGATTTTGACATAAAAATGCGTAAAGAAGATACGGCTGTAAAATATGTTGTAGAAACTAAAATAGATGGTCTATCTGTAAGTTTAGAGTATAAAAATGGTGAATTCGTAAGAGGTGCAACAAGGGGAAATGGACAAGTTGGAGAAGATGTTACAGAGAATTTAAAGACTATAAGAAACATACCTAAAAAACTTAAAGAACCAATAGATATTATAGTTCGTGGAGAAGTTTTTATAGGTAAAGAAGACTTTGAAAAATTAAATGAAAAGTTAGATGAAGAAGAAAAATTTGCAAATGCTAGGAATTTAGCTGCAGGTTCGCTTCGCCAATTAGATAGTAAAATTGCAGCTCAAAGACCATTAGACATATTTATATTTAATGTTCAAAAATGTGAATCAAAAGAATTTACATCACATTATGAGTCTTTAAAATATTTAAAACAAATAGGTTTTAATGTAAATCCTGTAATTATACCATGTGATACAATACAAAAGGTAAAAAATGCAATAGAAAAAATAGAAAGTGAAAGGGAAATTTTAAATTTTGGAATAGATGGAGCAGTAGTAAAAGTTGATGACTTAAATTTAAGGGAAAAGATAGGAACAACATTTAAAACTCCTAAATGGGCTGTAGCATATAAATATCCACCAGAACAAAAAGAGACTGTATTAAAAGATATTATATGCCAAGTAGGAAGAACAGGCGCATTAACACCAATGGCAATTTTAGAACCAGTTGTAGTTGCAGGCTCAAAAATTTCAAAAACAACATTGCACAACGAAGATTTTGTAAGAGAAAAAGATTTAAAAATAGGTGATAGGGTTATAATCCAAAAAGCAGGAGATGTTATACCAGAAGTAGTAAAGTGTTTACCAGAAAAAAGAACAGGTAAAGAAAAAGAATTTGAAATGCCTAAAACATGCCCAGTTTGTGGAGGACAAACTATAAGAGTACCAGGACAAGCAGTTACAAAATGTATAGGTATTGAATGCCCTGCTAGGAATTTAAGGAATATAATACATTTTGCTTCTAGAGACGCAATGAATATAGAAGGCTTAGGAGAAAAGATAATAGAACAATTAATTGATAAGGGTTTAATCTCAAATATAGCAGACATATATTCTTTAAAGAAAGAAGATATAGCAAGTTTGAAAAAAGATGGAAAGAAGTTTGCAGAAAATTTAATTAATGCAATAAATGCAAGTAAGAATAACAATTTAGATAGATTAATAAATGCATTAGGAATTGAGCAGGTTGGAACTAAGTCAGCAAAGATATTAGCAAAAAGATTTAAAGATATGGATAAATTAGCAGAAGCAAGTTATGAAACCTTAACTTTAGTAGAAGATATTGGAACAATAACAGCAAATAGTATAAGAGAGTTCTTTATGCAAGACCAAACTAAAGATTTAATAAAAAAGTTAAAATCTGCAGGGCTAAATATGACTATGCAAGAAGATGAAGAGGCAGATAATAGATTTTTAGGAAAAACATTTGTATTAACAGGAGCTTTAGAAAAATATACTAGAGACCAAGCAGGAGAGATTATAGAAAAATTTGGTGGCAAAGTTTCTGGCTCTGTATCTAAAAAAACATCATATGTTTTAGCAGGAGAAGATGCAGGAAGCAAATTAACCAAAGCTCAAAGCTTAGGAATTCAAGTTATTACAGAACAAGAGTTTGAAGAAATGATAAAGTTTGAAATATAATTGCTATTTAAAGTTATCAAAATAGATAGAAAGGGATATATTTTATGGAAGAATATACTTTTGAAAGATTATGGAAGGAATTAAACGAAGGATATCAAATATATTATACATATATGGATAAAAGATATATGTTAGCTAAATTAGATAAAAACTGTTATTCTAGGCAATTGGTAAGTAACGATAAAGGTCCACATCCAAAGAGTCAAATAGTTACCTTAAAAGCAGTGAAAGAATTGTTTGAATTTATGGAAGAAATTGAGTATAAGATAAATTAGGAGGTTTTTATGATTAGAATAGGTATTTTAGGTTATGGAAATTTAGGAAAAGGAACAGAACTTGCTATCAAACAAAATCCAGATATGGAACTTGTTGCAATATTTACAAGAAGAAATACTAGTGATTTAAAAACAATTACAAATGTTCCAGTTATTAATGTTTCAGAAATAGAAGAATGGAAGAATAAAATTGATGTTATGATACTTTGTGGAGGCTCAGCAACAGATTTACCAGAGCAAGGTCCAAAATATGCTGAAATGTTTAATACAATAGATAGCTTTGATACTCATGCAAAAGTTCCACAATATTATGCTAATATGAATGACCAGTCAAAAAAAGGCGGTAAGATTTCAATTATATCTGTAGGATGGGATCCAGGTTTATTCTCATTAAATAGGTTATATGCAGAAGCAATATTGCCACAGGGAAACACATACACATTTTGGGGGAAAGGTGTAAGCCAAGGTCATTCAGATGCTATTAGAAGAATTGAAGGGGTAAAAAACGCAGTTCAATATACAATTCCTATTGAAGAAGCGGTAGAAGTAGTTAGAGCAGGAGATAATCCAGACTTTACAACAAGAGAAAAACATTTAAGAGAATGTTTTGTAGTACTAGAAGATGGAGCAGATAGCAAAAAAATAGAAGAAGAAATAAAAACAATGCCAAACTATTTTTCAGATTATGATACAATTGTTCACTTCATATCAGAAGAAGAGTTGAAAAAAAATCATAGTGGTATGCCACATGGAGGATTTGTTATAAGAAGCGGAAAAACAGGATTAGATAATAAAACAAATCAAATAATAGAATATTCATTAAAACTAGAATCAAATCCCGAATTTACATCAAGTGTACTTATAGCATATGCAAGAGCAGCATATAGATTACATCAAAAAGGTGAAACAGGAGCAAGAACAGTTCTAGACATACCACCAGCAATGTTAAGTACAAAAACAAATGAAGAATTATTGAAAACCATAGTATAAAAGCATATTAGAAAGGATTGTTTTAAATGAAAGCAGTTATACAAAGAGTAAAAAATGCAAATGTAAAAGTAGATGGAGAAGTAACAGGAGAAATAGGACAAGGTTTATTAGTACTATTAGGAGTAGGACCAGAAGATACAGAAAAAGTAGCAGATGAACTTGTTCAAAAAATATGCAAACTTAGAATATTTACAGATGAAAATGATAAAATGAATTTATCTATAAAAGATATAGATGGAGAAATATTAGTAGTATCACAATTTACATTATATGCAGACTGCCAAAAAGGGAATAGACCAAGTTTTGTAAATGCAGCCCCACCAGATAAAGCAGATAAATTATATGAATATTTCAAAGAAAAATGTTCTTTAGAGGTAAAAAAAGTGGCAAGTGGAATATTTCGGAGCAGACATGAAAGTAAGTCTATTAAACGACGGCCCAGTAACAATAGTATTAGAAAGGTAACAACTAAAAAAATCGTCATACCATATCGATTTGACGATTTTTGCTTTTGGAGCGTTTGTCGTGGTTATATGCGAAAAAACACTCCAATTTTTCCGTTCTTTAATCAACTGTAATTACATTTTAGCATAAGTTTTATAAAAAGTATATAACAATTATTAAAATTACTAAAAAACCTAGAGTGTAAACTCTAGGCTATTTGAATGACTTAGAGCTTCGAAAGTTTTCTAAGTACCGTTCTTTATTATTATATTTATTTCATTAATTTTTATTCATAGGAAATCCCATTATTTTTGTAATTTTACTTACTTCAATAGATTTTAATTTTTCTCCAAGTTTGACAACTTCTTCACATATAGAATTATATAAATCTTCATACTGTTCTTTAGTTAATAATTTTTCCATACATCTTACAACCATATATAAATTTGTTATATTATCTGATTTTATATAATTTTCATCAATAAGTTTAAAAGAAAGATAAAATTTACTAGTGTAATTATATAATCTATCAGAATGTGCTGTTATATTTCTTATTGTTGTTAAGTTTTTTAATATTTGCTTTAATAATTTATCTGATATTTTAAAATACTTTGCAACTGCTTGTCTATCACTTTGTTTAAGTAATCCATAATAACTACTTGCTACACCAAATGTTAGAATTTTAACTAGCACAAATGGTGGAACAAAGCCATATTTATCAATATAATGTGTTACAGCAGTATGAACATTATAATCTTTTTTAATTTCATTATTAATCTTTTTAAGTAAATTTTCCTTTATATCAGCATTTATACTAACATCTAAGTTAGAAATTTCTAAATAGTTTTGTATGCCATATACTCTAGAAATTTGATTTGCCATAATTGATTTTATAACTGTTTCAATTTCTAGGCAATATTTTAATATTATATTTTTAAGATTTTTATCAAATTCAAACAAAGCATATATATCATCAAAAGAAACGTTATCTAAGTAGTCTCCATTTTCATTTTTAAAAACATTCTTATAAGTGTTAACAATTGAATAATATGTATATTTCTCAATTTTTTCTAGAGCATCTTTTTTATTTGAAACCATTACTCCTTTTGATGATAAGTATTCTATTAGCTCTTCATTTGATTTATATTCTTTCATTAGCACTCCTTATATATAAAAAATGACCCAAGGCTTCGAAAGTTTCTTGGATACCGCTCAATATATTTATACCATAATTTCTGTAAAAATTCAAGATATTTTCGCAAAAAAATCATGAAAATCTATGAAAATCTCAATATTTTCTAGTTTTATAATATTTCGTGGGAGTAAAAAATGGAGCTTACGACGGGAATCGAACCCGTGACCTCTTCCTTACCAAGGAAGTGCTCTACCAACTGAGCTACGAAAGCATATTTTTAAATACTATATTAGTATAGCATATTTATTTTTTAGTTTCAATAGTTTTTATACCCAATATAAAATTTTCAAAAAAATGAATAAAAAGTATTGAATTTAGGAAAGATATAGTGTATAATACAGAGCATGGTGATGATAACAACGTGGATACACCTGTTCCCATACCGAACACAGAAGTTAAGCACGTTAATGCTGAAAATACTTGCGAGATACCTTGCTGGAAAGATAAGTAGTCGCCAACCTATATATTCCCCAATAGCTCAGTCGGTAGAGCGCTCGGCTGTTAACCGATAGGTCGTTGGTTCAAGTCCAACTTGGGGAGCCAAAGTTAGTCTTCGGACTAACTTTTTTTATGTAATAAAGGTTAACAGCCGGGCGCAGCGAGGCCGTTAACTGATGAGAAATCGAGCGCTGCCGGTGGCAGAAGCAGCGAGATTTCGATAGGTGCAAAAACTGCTACTTCAGACCTTGCATTTCTGCAAGGCTCTGAAGTAGCTAGTTTTAAACTGTAGGAGTTGGTTCAAGTCCAACTTGCAAAAAACAAAGAAATGTGCTAAAATATTTATGTTAATCTTTTATACTCCTGTTTACAGGTATACATATAAACATCTATGTAAAATAATTATTTAAGGAGGCAAAATATGTCTATTAGAGATGAACTCAAAGCAAAGCGTGAGCGGTATGAAGGAGAAAAGGAAAGAAAAACAAATGAAATAGCAAGAAAGTATAAAGATGAAGCAAGATGGTTCTTGGAAAAATACATTATTCCAAGATTTCGCGAGCTGGCTTCTATTTATCCTGAAAATTATTATTTGGATATTTCTTTTTCAATTCATGGATCAGACTGTATTTATACAGAAATAGAGACTTTGAAACGAGTCCCTGTTAAAAGAGAAGTTGTTATAGTAGCAACTTCTCTTGCATCCGAATATGACATTGAATCAAGAACTACGTATCATAAAGGTGAATTATACGGATATGAATTTTCATTAAGACTCAAGTAGACAATAAAATGAGCAACTATATCTTTTGATGTAGTTGTTCATTTTTTAGTTTCAATACTATAATATATCATATATCTTGATAATTACTTGGAGTTATGATAATATATTTCCAACAAAATTTAGAATTCATAAAAAAATATATATGTCCATATACTGAGAAAGGGGATACTATGAACAAATTTGATATGTTTAGTACCAACGTTTTCACAGAAGATTATTTAAAAAAACATATTTCAAAGAAAAATTTTGAGAACTACAAACAAATGATAAAAAATGAAATTCCATTCGATAAAATGCTAGCTCAAAAAGTTTTAGATGTTATAAAAAATTGGGCAATAGAAAGAGGAGCAACACATTATTCTCATTGGTTTCAACCTTTAAGTGGAACAATAGCAGAGAAGCAAACAAGTTTTTTATCAATGGACCAAGAAAATAAACCTATTATAGAATTCCCAGTATCAGCATTAATCACTGGCGAAACAGATGCATCATCATTTCCAAATGGTGGGCTGCGTTCAGTTTTTGAAGCAAGAGGATTAACAAAATGGGATTTTACATACCCACCTTTCTTAAAAGAGAATGCAAATGGAGTAGTTCTTTGCATTCCTACAATATTGGAAGCACCAGATGGAACTTCACTTGATAAAAGAACACCACTTCTAAATTCTTGCGAAGCTCTAAATAAACAAGTATTAAGAATATTAAGGTTGTTTGATTATAATGAAAGTACTGAATCTTTCTCAACAGTAGGAATAGAACAAGAATACTTTTTAATAAGAAAAGAAGATTATAAAAAACGAAAAGACTTAATGCTAACAGGTAGAACATTATTTGGAAAAGCTTTGATAGGTTCTGCTAAAACACATTATATGAGCTGTATAAGCGAAAAAACAGGGAAATTCATGAATACGGTTGAGCAAGAACTTTGGAAACTAGGAGTTCCTGCACAAGTAAAACATAACGAAGTAGCACCAAGACAATATGAATTAGTGCCACACTTTGAAAACCTAAAATCAGCAGCAAACCACGATTTTCTTACAATGGAGACATTGGAGAGAGAAGCTAAAAAGCAAGATTTAATTTGTTTGCTTAACGAAAAGCCTTTTAAAGGTATGAACGGTTCAGGAAAGCATAATAACTGGTCTATAAGTACAAACGATGGCAAAAAGCTATTCTCGTACGGAAAAACTCCAAAGGAAAATGCTCAGTTTATAACAATGATAGTTGCGCTAATTTCAGCAGTAGATAAACATTCAGACCTAATAAGAGCAACGGTTGCTTCTAGTAACAATGACAACAGGCTATCCGGATTTGAGGCTCCAAGCTCAATTGTTTCAATATATTTAGGAGAAGAATTAACAAATGTATTAGAAAAAATAGCAAACGATAAAGGGAATAAAATTAAATTAGGTGAAACATCTTTAGAGTTATCTCAAACCAATATAACTGATAGAAATAGAACATCTCCGTTTGCATTTTTAGGAAATAGATTTGAATTTAGAATGCCAGGTTCATCATCATCTGTTACAGTTTGTAACACAGTTTTAAATACAATCATGGCAGAAGCTTTATCAACAATTGCTAATAGATTAGAAAATTCAAAGGACTTTTACAATGATTTAAAAAGAGTAATAATTAACTTATATAATGAACATTCTAAAATAATTTATAACGGTAATTCTTATTCAAAAGAATGGGAAGATGAAGCTAAAAAACGTGGGCTAAAAAACATAAAAAATGCACCAGAAGCTTTTAGAGCATTTATAACAGAGAGTTCTATAAAAATGTTTGAAGAGTTTAATGTGTATAGAAGAGAAGAACTGCTTTCAAGATATAATATAAAATTAGAAAAATATATAAAAAATATTGAAATAGAAGCAAAAGTGATGATAGAAATGGCCTCACAAGATATTCTACCACAAGCGTTAAAGTATGCTAACTTTTTAGAAAGCACATTAAATAAAATAAAAGATTTAGAATATTTGGAAGAAAAATTAAACAATCTTGTTAATCTAATAAACATGTTAAATACAACTATAATTAACTTACAAAAGGAATTAATTGGAAAAGATATGGCAATAGAAGAAAAAGCAAAATATTTTAGTAATGAAATAAAAAGCAGAATGGAAGAATTAAGAGACTGTGTAGATAAATTAGAAGATGCCTTACCAAGAGAATATTGGCCTATGCCAACATATTCAGATATGTTAGATTGTTAAATAGATTATATAAAGTAATAAAAAAGTTAGTCGAAAGGCTACTTTAAATAAGGACATTTTAAAGCGAGTTAAACTCAATACCTTCTGCTTTGTCAATTTAAAAACAGAAATGTTGAAAATTATGTAAAATTATAGTATAATATATTTAGTATGGCAGTAGCCATTTTATATATATTCCTTTTTGCACACTAACGTTTTGTTAGTTTTACATATAAAAATAATACATCAAATTGGAGGAATCAAACATGAAAAAAATCATTTCCATTTTATTAGTGCTAGTAGCAGTAACTTTTGCTCTAACTGCTTGTAGTGAAACTGACGCAATGCGTCAAAATGAAATCGCAAAGAAGTTGGAAGCAGCTCAACAAACACCTACTGACATCGATTATTCTTTGGAAAGATATAATCTTATTCGGAGAGCATATTGGGTAAATGGTCAGAGAGAAAAAGCAATAACGCTAGAATGCCCTGTAGAAAAACCTTTGGGTTATGTCATTTTATTGACAGACAATGGAGGCATCCTAGGTAGTTTTATCGTAGATGGCAAAGTTTCCTCTCTGAATAGTTTTTTAACACCCGATAGTGAGTATGTTTCCAGTGGTAAAATATTAGCTGATGTCGATGGAAGTTATGGAGAAAATGATGCAGGCATTTTTTTCTTTACACCCGATGGAAAATATTTGGAATGGACAGGTACATATCTTTACTCTGATATTCCTTTTGAAATCGATGAGCCTATTTTGAAAGTCCAAACTGGCGAGTAATGGAAATGCCGTGTAAAAATTTTTTTGAATTTTTACACGGCTTTTTTCAATATATTTACTTTTATGTAAAATAGTGGTATAATAAAAGAAGTATGGCAGTAGCCATTTTATATATATTCCTTTTTGCACACTAACATTTTGTTAGTTTTACATATAAAAAATCATACAACAAATTGGAGGAATTAACCATGAGAAAAATTATTTCTATTTTACTGCTGTGTACATTGACAATATGTATACTTTCTGGATGTGCTGTAGAATCTACTTCTACAAAATCTGATGTTCAAAAACAACAAGAAATTGCCAAAAACCTTGAACAATCGCAACCTACTCCTACCGATATTGATTATTCTCTTGAGAGATATAATCTTATACGGAGAGCATATTGGGTAAATGGTCAACGCGAAAAAGCATTATCTTTACCTTGCCCTGTTGAAAAGCCACTTGGATATGTAGTCCTTATGCTTGAAGGCGTTGGCGTAGTAGGAAACTATGTAATTGATGGAAAAGTTTCATCTTTAAACAGTTTCTTGACTCCCGACAGCGAATATTATGAACAGGATTATGGTTCAGATGGACATAGTTATGGGGATGGCAACAGTTGGTTAGCAGATGTTGACGGTAGCTATGGAGAAAATGATGCAGGAATCTTTTTCTTTACCACAGATGGCAAATATATTGAATGGACAGGAACATATATTTATTCCGACATTCCTTATATTGTAGATGATCCTATTTTAAAAGTACAGGAGGAAAATTAACATGAGTAAAGCAGGAACTACCATCGTAACAATCATTAGCATTATCCTTATAGGAGCTATTATCTTTTTTGGATTTACTCCAGGAGGTAGAAGTATTTGGAATAGCTATACACATAGCTTAGAAAAGGCTGATGAGAATCAGTATGAAACCAAAAAGCAGGTTGAAGATACTGCACGTTCTATGATTGCATCATATAAATCGGACGTAGCTACTTACAACCAGTACAAGGACAGCGACAACGAAGAGAAACAAAGTTGGGCTGAACAAGCAAAAATGAGAGCAAACAGAACAGCAAATTCTTATAATGAGTATATTCTGAAAAACTCTTATGTATGGGAAGATAATATTCCTAGTGATATTAATTATTCCTTACCTATTATTGAATAAGTTTTTCTTGTTGTAAATTAGAAATACCCCAGAGTGTGTTTTTTACATGCTCTGGGGTTTTCTCTTTATTTCAAAATTATCAATAAATAAATCTTTTTGATTAGTATATTTTCAATTTTCCAGTTATATTTTCTTTATCTAAATTCTCCCAAAGGCTAACTTTTTTGTGTTAAAATTAGTAATTACTATTTATTTAAATGTAAAAATGTGGTAGAATTATATATGTGTAATAAGGAGGAAATATGTTAGAATTAAAAAACATATCTTTTACAAGAGATAATAAGAAAATATTAGATAATATAAATTTAAAATTAGATGAAGATAAATTCTATGTAATTACTGGTCCAAATGGTTCAGGAAAATCAACCCTTGCGAAAATAATAATGGGAATAAATAAACAAGACGAAGGACAAGTAATTTTCAATGGAAAAGATATAAGTAATTTATCAATAAATGAAAGAGCAAACTTAGGTATAGGGTATGCGTTTCAACAACCTGTTAAATTTAAAGGTATTACAGTATATGACTTAATAAAGTTATCTGCTGGACAAGATATAAGTAAAAAGGATGCATGTGAGATTTTATCAAAAGTAGGATTATGTGCAAAAGAATATGTAGATAGAGAAATAAATACATCATTATCAGGTGGAGAATTAAAAAGAATAGAAATTGCAACAGTAGCAGTTAGAAATTCCAAACTTACTATATTTGATGAACCAGAAGCAGGAATAGATTTATGGAGTTTTAATAATTTAATAAAAATATTTGAAGAAATGAGAAAGACTACAAAAGGGACAACTTTAATAATTTCACATCAAGAGAGAATTTTAAATATTGCAGATGAAATTATATTACTAAATTCAGGAAAAGTAGAAAAAAGAGGAGTTACTCAAGATATTGTAGGAACAATTTTTGCAAAATCAAATTGCTGTAAGTTAGGAGGAGAAGTTTAGTTTGGAAGAAATAGATGCAAAATTATTAAAGGAAATATCAGATATAGAAGGCGAAATAGAAGGAGCTTACAATATTAGAAAAAATGGCAAAGGAATAGAAAGAAAGGTAACTGAAAATATAAATATTGTAACAAAAACAGATAAGCAAGGGATAGATATATACGTAAAAGAGAATACAAAATTTGAGTTTGTACATATTCCAGTTATAATAACAGAAAGTGGATTGAATGATGTAGTATATAATGATTTCTATATAGGAAAAAATGCTAATGTAGTTATAATAGCAGGATGTGGAATTCATAATGACCACCACATAGATTCTCAGCATGATGGAATTCATAGATTTTTCTTAGAAGAAGGAGCTAAAGTAAAATATATAGAAAAACATTATGGAGAAGGTTCAGGAGAAGGAAAGAAAATATTAAATCCAGTAACAGAAGTTTATCTAAAAGATGGAAGTAATTTGGAAATGGAATCAGTTCAAATAAAAGGTGTAGATTCTACAATAAGAACGACAAAAGGAATACTAGAAAATAATACAAACCTAGTAATATCAGAAAAAATAATGACACATGGAAACCAAATTGCAAAAACAATATTTGATGTAGAATTAAATGGAGAAAATTCAAGTACAAAAGTAACATCAAGATCAGTAGCAACAGAAAAATCGCTTCAAGAGTTTGAGTCAAAGATAACCGGAAACTCAAAATGCTTTGGACACGTAGAATGTGATGCAATAATAAAAGACGAAGCGAAAGTAATAGCAATACCATCAATAGTAGCTAACAATGTAGAAGCTAATTTAGTACATGAAGCAACAATAGGAAAAATTGCAGGAGAGCAATTAATGAAGTTAATGACATTAGGTTTAGATGAGAAACAAGCTGAACAAGAAATAATAAATGGTTTTTTGAAATAATAAATATAGAAAAAACACCATACTATAAAGTTTGGTGTTTTTTTGGTGCCATCGAAGTAGTTATCTACAACTTTTTGGCTCTCATAACGATTGATACAAATATCAATCAGTTTATTAAAGTATATCATATTTTTGATAAATTATAATAAATTTATAATAAATTTTTAAAAAAGTTATATTTAATTCATTTTAAACAAAAGAAAGAATGGTAATGAGATTTTCTCATCACCATTCTTTCTTCTTAATCAACATTCCAAACTATTAATTTAGCTAATTCTGCTAATTCTTCCAAATCTTTCGATGTAAGCTCATCTGCTATGTTTCTATATGCAACGGTTGAGTTTATGTAACTACTTCCGTCAACACGTAAAAAACCATATACAGAAAACGGTAGTTCTAAAAAAGAACCACTCTCACTCAATATATCCTTTTTCACAATAAAGAATATATTCATGTCTTCTTCAAACCGAATAATTTTAAACATTTGGAATACCTCCTTAAAATAATTATTTTATAGTAAATGCCTATATATCAATCTGCAAAAACAGGATTTAAAAAGAGATTAACATAAGTATTTTATCATATTCTATTAAGTTTTTCAATAGAAAGTACTTTTTAGTGAATAGTGAATAGTACAAAAGTGCTTTTATAATTTTATTTAAAAAACTATACACTATTAACTATTCACTATTCATCATTCACTGCGACCAAGTCGCACTTTTGGTGCCATCGAAGTAGTTATCTACAACTTTGTGGCTCTCATAACGATTGATACAAATATCAATCAATCAATTTAGTAGAATTATATAATATTTTTGTTAAAATGTAATACAAATACAAAATTTAAAGGTAATCCCAAAGGAGATGTCGTGAAAACAACATCTCCTTTGGGATTGTGCAAAATTATCTTCACTTCATTCTTTCTTTTGCCCATTTCAGCATGTGAGTTGACATTTCCTTTTCTTTTTCATTCAGCTCACGACCGAGCTTAGGGCAATAGAGAGGTTTGGGAATATTAGTCCATTCACTAGGTCTTTCAAGAGAACCTGCAATTACTCCATTAACTTCAAGACATACAGCTTTCATGTCTCCATCTCTAAACCAATCATTAGGGTCAGGGTCAGGGAGTAATCTAAAGGCACTACATTGGTCGCAACATTCAATTCCGCCCAGACCTTGAGTAGAGTAATCTAATGTTCCGCCACTGCCGAGGGCAACGACATCGATACCAGCTTCCTCATATTCCTTAATTTCCCGAAGATGTTTTTCGCTTGACATTTGTTTTCCTCCTTAAAATAATTATTTTATAATAAATGTCTATATATCAACCTGTAAAACAGGATTAAAAGAAATTAACATAAGTATTTTATCATATTCTATTAAGTTTTTCAATAGAAAGTACTTTTTAGTGAATAATGAAAAATGAATAGTGAATAGTACAAAAGTGCTTTTATAATTTTATTTAAAAAACTATACACTATTAACTATTCACTATTCACTATTCACTATTCATCATTCACTGCGACCAAGTCGCACTTTTGGTGCCATCGAAGTAGTTATCTACAACTTTTTTGTTTTTCATAACGATTGATACAAATATTAATATTTTGTATATATATTACCAGATTTTTAATAAAAATCAAGAAATTTTAACAAAAATCTTTTGCGAAAATTTGTTTCTTTTATATTGATTTATTATAAATTGTATGTTATACTAGCTGACATAGGAAATGATGATAAGCAGATGTGGTTTTGCCACCAATTATACGAAATATCGTAGGAGAGGTGGTGATGTTTATGGTTAAAGTAATACTATTTTTTATAATATCCTTTATGTTATCTTTAACATTAAACGTTGCCTTGACAGCAGTTCTGTATAAGA
>JAZRRK010000043.1:0-3193 GCA_045650705.1 Clostridia bacterium | reverse complement strand
GTCAATTTGCTTTTGCAAATCTATGATATAAAGGCGGGTTCTATTTATTAACTTTTTTCTCTTTAATTATGGGCAGAACCACGTTATTCCCATGATTGAAGATTTATATTAATTTCCGTTCTGCAAAGTTTATAATTTAATTTCAAAAATACAATAGTTTTTTAATATTTTTTTACAAAAAGCGGGGGGGTAAATTATTGAGTATCATATAGTAAAAGTGAAATCAATAAGATACTGAGGATTTTTTTTTAAATCTCAGAAATTCAGAATCTCAGAAACTCAGAAGAACTTTGAACTCTAAACTCTGAACCTTTTTAGTAATGAAGTGATGAAGTAATGAATTCCTGAAATCCTAAAACCCAAAGTCGCACGTCCGTGCGCCTCTACTTGAGACCCTGTGTATCGATGACTTAAAAATCCTCAAATCCCTCAACTCCAGAATTCCTAAAAAAGAACCCCAGAGTGTTTCTGAGGTTCTGAGGTTTTTATTGAAACATTTCTTCTGTGACATTTAAGCAATAGTACATTTCATAGGTTCCCATAAAGAAATCTGTAAGAAGTGTGAAATCATCAAGATTGTCATAATAATGTCTTGGCAATTCATAGATGGTATCATTGATTTCTCTATAGATTCTTATGTTTTGCAATTTCTCTATAATAAATGTCTCTGGCGGATAATCTTCACCTATGTGACGGTCTATTTCTCCGAGAACATATTTGTTAACTTCGTTAGCAGCAATTGTTGTAAGATTAACAGAATTTTCATCTATTCTTTTTTCAATATATATGTTATGCTCTGTGCTGTTCGTCAGGTGAAGAAAACAATTGAAATAAGAATCTTTACCACAACTTGAAATAAAAATAATAATGCATAACGCTAAAGCAAATTTTAATATCTTTTTCATAATTTTAAAATTTTAATTGTTAATAAATTTAATTTTTCAGTTTTCAATTTTCCACTCTACTATTGACAATGTTTTCTTTTGTCGCTATTATGTTTATTCCATCTCATGTGGAATTTTCTGTTGCTCCTGCTATTATCCCTAATTGCAGCAACACAATTAAAGTTAAAGTCTTTTTCATTTTTATTTGCATTAAAATTATTCGCAAATTAAAAGACTAATTACTCTAATGTCAAGAAAAATGTTGGGGTGTTTTGGGGTGTTTGTATTTATCGTAACATATTGATATTTAGCAGTAATTATATCTGGGGGGGGTAAAATGTATATTATTTTTGATTAAATCACTATTATAAAATGACATAAATCAATTAATATAAGTATCTCTTATATGAATAAACAAATCTTGTTTGGGACCTAAATTCATTTGTGTTTTAATCTTATTCAGTCTATCATAAATTGTCTTTCTATCTCTTCCTAAAAGATATGGAAATTTGTTCTTTTCAATATTCAGAATAATAAGACAAATTGTGTAGACGTCATTTTTGTTTAATGATGGAATTTGCTCACACAATCGTGACGAGATGTTTCCAAGATTTTTGTCGGCTGCTTCTAATAGAAGAGCAAGCTCTTCGTTTGTCAATGGTGTTAACTCAGATTCTTTCCTGCCTGATATATTTTTACAGATTTCTGAATTATAGTAGCTTTCAATATTTATGGACTTGTTTCTCTCAAGATTATTTTTGAGTCTTTTTAGCTCTGCTTCTTTTTCTTCCAAAGTTTTTTTTATCTTCTCTATATCAGCTTCTTTACCTGAAATTTCTTGTTTGCTGCTTTCTATCTCTTTCTTAAGAATTGTAACATCGTTTTTATAGGATTCAATTTCTGCAGAGTATTGTTTTATTTCATTTTCTTTTTGTTTTATCTCTAAATTAATCAGTGTGATGAATTTATCTTTATCTATAATATCCTTTTCTTTTTCGTTTAAAGCCGTTGAAAGTTTATGATGTTTTATCTTAGATTTATATCTTAACAAGGTCAATAGTGCTAAAACAAAAAGAATAAAAATTGTAAACAAATAGATAATCCTATATGTTTTTTTCTTGTTTTCTATTCTCTCCTTTAATATTTGCCTACTCTTATAACTGTCATATACATTTTGAAGTCTGTTCACTTCTACTATCTTGTTATTTTTTTTAAATGACAAAGACGCAACAATATCATTATAATATGCTTCTTTATCATTCATACCAATAGAATCATATATAGCCGACAACTTTACTGATGAAAAATATTTTGTATAATAATCTTGGCTAACAATACTTTTTTCTAAATAATATATAGCCGAATCATAAACTTTGTCTTTATAATACATTTCTCCTAATATACCATAATAAGAGTTTTGGGCACTATAATTCTCTATCTTATATAGATTATTTTTTATTATAGCAAATGCACTATCTTTTTCATTTTTATTAAATAATATTTGAGCAATGCTTTTTTCAACATCTAATTTGTTTGTCAGGTTTGAGTTTGTCTCGAGTGATTTGTTATAATAACACAAAGCACTATCAGCATTATTTGCCAACTGGTATGAATTCGCCAATTCTTTCAGCAAGTTTGCCTTAAATAAATTGTCATTTATCAAATCCACATATCCTAATGCCTTCTTATATTTTAAAATAGCCAAATCACAAAAACTTTCATTATTAAATAAACGACCAAGTCTATTATAAATCAACGCCACAAACCTTATCTTTTCATACTCTTCCGGATTATCAACAATTTTCTTCCCTTTAGCCTTTAGCCTTTTGTCTTTCTTCCTTAGACCTTTGTCTTTGGTCATCAAATCCTCCATTATCTCCAAAGCTATGAGATAATGCTCGCAGGCTCCAACAATGTCGTCACGCTCAGTCAAGCCCACAGCGTGGTAGTAATGCGCTTGAGCGCAAAGCAATATCGGATTTTGGAGTCGAATGTTGGAATCGGAGTCGGATGTTGGAGAAGGAAGCGGAATATTATTTCCGTCTCCGTTTCCGTATCCGTCTCCGTCTCCATTATCCTTTGATAGCCTCAGGCTATCAAAAAATTCCACGGCTGCTTTTACTTCTTCGAAATTCGATTGTGGGAGGTAGTTTTTATAAAGAGAATCTGCTATGCGAATTTGGGATTCGTAATAAGACGCAGAGTCGCAAAGTCGCAGAGTCGCAGAGTCTTTACTTTGCGTCTTTGCGTCATTGAGTCTTTGCGTCTTTCCCTCGGTCACTAAGCCGAATGCTAATAATATCAAAACT
>JAZRRK010000042.1:0-17637 GCA_045650705.1 Clostridia bacterium | reverse complement strand
CATTTTTATTTTACTTTGTCAACACTTTTTTTAATATTTTTTCAACTTTTTTTCAACAAAAAAATTAGTAACTTTTATGTTGATTTTTTATTGCCAAAACATTACTAATTATATACTTATTTTATATAATTGTGTCTTCATATTACTTGGTACTTTTTAATGATACTACTTTTTTATTTCTTTGTCAACACTTTTTTTGTTTTTTTTTATTATTTTTTTATTCCTATTTTTATATTTTAATGAATATACTTTTAAAGGGGTTTTTATGAATAATAAAGGATTAGATTTTAAACATAAAGAAGTTATAAATATTTTAGATGGTAAAAGATTAGGTTTTGTTCAAGATGTTACTGCTAATTTAGAAACTGGTATTATAACTTCTATTGTTGTCCCTGGTAACACGAAAGTATTTAACTTTTTTTCATCTAATGATTTAGTTATACCTTGGCAAAATATTAAATGTATTGGTGAAGATGTTATTCTTGTTGAAATAAATTATAATTCTTAATGCATTCATTTTAAAAAGAAAGAATCAAGGTATTAACCCTGATTCTCTTTGGTATTTTCTCGAAGTTTTTCAATTCTCTCCCAAAATTCAATAGCATCTGGGTTCCGCCGTAAAGATTTTTTCTTTAACTTCATTACAACTTCATCTGAAATCCAACATTCAACAATGCATTTCAGTATAGAACGATCCAAGAGTTTAGTTGTAATACAATTTTCTCTTGCAAATTCCATTTTGTTGCGTACTGTATCACAATATTTTATTGTTATGCTTATTGCTTCGTTTTTAGGCAACATATAAATTGCCCTTTTCTTAATTAAATAATCATAATGTTTCTCTATATCATTTAAGAAGTATTATGTCAATTTTGGTTTTATGTCGTTTTCTTTGCGCTTATTATTCTACTAATTACAAAATATAAAATTCCAAATGCAAGTATTATCATATAATTTTGTAATATTGGTTTTAATGTTTCGAAATCAAAATTTGCTAATTTTACTATATCATAATTTCCTTGTATAAACCAATAAGAAGGAAAGATTTTAGAAAAATTAACTATATTTACATCTAACAATTCTATAGGAACAAAGCATCCAGATATAAAGCTAAGTCCTAAAGATATTACATTTTGTATCCCCGAAATTACATTTTGATTTCTTACTAAACTTCCTATTAAATATGCCAAACTTGTAGCTGTTAATGCAAAGCATAATGAATTAATCACTAAAAGAAGTGCATTCATATTAAACATTAACTCTTTATAAATTATAAAACTTACTAACACAAAAATTGCCCATAAGCTCAATGTTAAAACTATATGTCCCCAAAACAATTGGTTCGAAAAACTTTTTGACTTTAATTTGCTTACATTATTTCTTTTCCTTATAGTTTCTTTATTAAAAATGCACATTATAGTTCCTATTATAAATATAAATATTGATAAAAATGCATAGTTTTCAAAGCTATAGAAAACTGCTAATTTTTCCAAATTAGACTTTTGTTCACTTGAAACCATAACTTCAATTTCATTTTCAATATCTTTTTTTATTCTTGATACTATTTCACTTTCTGACATTCCTGATTTAGAATAAGTTTCTGCTATTTTTAAATATCTATTAACTAAAATCTCAATATATTCAGATGCATTTTGTACAGACTTTTTTATTCTAATTCTTGGCTGGTTTCCTGCCATAAGTTCCATTCCAAAGTTCTCTGGAATTATAAGAATCGCATCTACTTTATTAGTATATAATGCATCTTGAATTTCTTTTTCATTATCTTCTATTTCTATGATTTCTGCGTTTTTTTCTATATATTCAGTAAAATTTTCTGTTAAATATGATTTGTCATAATTTATTATCGCCAATTTAGGGTTAACACTTGTATAATTTTCTGTACTAGTATAGCTTGTATTTGCAATTGATATACCAATAGAAATTGCTGCAAACATTATTATTGTTCCTAAATGTTTTTTAACTATTTTAAAATAATTCTTAAATACTATCATATTTTTTCCTCCTTATAAATATAAAGGATAATGCAATTAATATTAGAGAAAAAATTGAAATACGCATTAAGCAATTATAATAAATATCTAAATTATTATAAGCAAATAATGAGTATAGTCCATCTGTAATAATATTTACTGGATTAATTTGGGCCAATAAAGGAAATGTTTCATCAAAATATACTTTGATGCTTATTTCTCCCATCATTCCTGAAAAGAAACAGCACGCCATTATTACAGAAATCAACAACCCTATTTTAAAACTCTCGGATTTTTTATTAGATACTCCTACAAATGTTCCTAACGAAGTTCCTGCTAGACATCCTACAATAGATAATATTATCGTTGGCAAAATTTGATTGCCAAAATTAACTTTAAATACAAATATTAAATATAAGAATAATAAAGCAAGAGCTACAAGTTGTATAACATAACCTGCAAATAAGCCTGCTAAAATGATTTTAAACTTATTTACTGGAGTCATACACATTCTTGCTCCTTTTTTACTTAAGTTCGCTTCTGAATCCTTAATAATTTCTAACCCTATTAAACTTCCATATAAGCAGGTCATTGCGATAAGTGTAAAAAAGTAATTAATACTAAAATCTATATTTTCATTTGAATCGTCAATAATAAAATTATTTGCTTCATATAATGACTGTAATACTCCATTATATATTACTTCTGGATTATAGTTTATTATATTGTTTGTTACACTTGACATTTGATAATATTCATCTAACACGCTCTTAATAATAGTTTGATTCAATCCATTCTGTTTAACCACCATTTTGGGATTATTATTTTCATTTAATATTATATACCCTTCAATCTCTTCATTTTTAAGTAATGTTTTTGCTTTGTCTTCAGTAACATACATAGTTTCAAAAAGTTGATTTTCACTTTCTTCCGATAAACTAGAAATTACCTCTTTAAAGATTTTATCGTCTTGATAATAATTGTTATCTACAACAGCGATAGGAATTACTTCCATCTCAAATGATTCACCTATATTTCCTAATGCAAGTTGAAAAAAAGTTCCTAATACAAAAGGAAAGATTAATGTCCAAAAAAGCATTGCTTTATTTTTCAAAAGTATTTTTATTTTATTTACAAATAAATGCTTAAACATAATATCCCCCTTAATCTCTTAATTGTTTTCCTGTAAGTTCTAAAAATACATCATTTAAAGTTGGAAGTTCAGAAAATATTTTTGTGTATTTAATATTATTTTCTTTTAAGAAAGATATCATATTTTCTAGATTTTCTTCTCCTTTTTTATATGTAACATACAATGTGTTGTCTTCATAATTAACATCAATTATATTCTCTATATCGTTTAATTTTTTTAAATTTGTTTCATCTATATTTTCAACTTCTACTGTGATTTTTTCTCCCATAATAGTTAGTTCTTTTAAATCCTCTTTGGTCCCAATAGCAATTATCTTTCCTTTATCTAATATTGCTATTCTATTACATAATTGTTCTACTTCTTCCATATAATGTGTGGTATATACTATTGTAGCACCATTTTTATTCAATTCTTTAATTCCCTCTAAAATGTTATTTCTACTCTGTGGATCAACTGCAACAGTTGGCTCATCTAGAAATATAAGTTCTGGTTTATGTGCTATTCCACAAGCTATATTTAGTCTTCTAAGAAGTCCTCCAGATAATTGTTTCGGTCTAAATTTTTTAAATTCTTCTAATCCGGTTAATTTAATAGCGTCATCAACATACTGAATTCTTTGTTTTTTATTTTTTATATATAATCCACAAAAATAGTTTATATTTTCATAAACAGTTAATTCATCAAAGACAGCAACATCTTGAAATACTACTCCAATTTTAGCTTTTATATTGTAGCTATTTGGTTTCATTTCTTCTCCAAATATTTTTATGCTGCCTTTTTCAAAATTTAATAAAGATAAAATGCAATTAATTGTTGTAGATTTACCACTACCATTTGGACCAAGTAGCCCAAATATTTTTCCTTTTTCGACATAAATAGACAAATCATCTATAGCTTTAAATTTTCCATAACTTTTGGTTAAATTCTCTATTTCTATTATCTTTTCCATAATATACACTTCCTAAATTTTAAATTTTTCTACATTTTATCATTATTATATAAAATTTACAAGTAACATTTAAAAAGTGTCAAAAGGTTCGAGTCCTTTTGACACTTTTACATTGCTAATTGTAATTTGTTAGACAATATTGCTCATTATCAAAGCAATAATTAACCCCATTATTGTAAATCCAACAAACGTTCCAATCCATCTTACTATTTCATTTTTCTTAGGAATATATGGCATTAAATCTTCTGTGCCTGGAATAAACCAAGCTTTCGTATGCTGTACCCAATACTTTTCAACAAAAAGTCCATCAAATAATCCCAGAATATTCAATATTAATGCACTTTGAATAAATATTTCAATAAATTCTTTTGCTCCATTTATATAGTAAACCATTAATGGTACTAAAGTAAAGCAAGGTAAATATAAAACTATATTTGTAATTATTTTTTGTTTTTTTATTTTTTCTTTTGTAGTATATCCTAATTCAATGGCTCTATCTTGAACTTTTTTGTCATAAAATACTGTGAACTTCTCTGGTCCATTAGCTATACTGATAACAAAATATATTAAAAGTATAAAACACATTGCTATTCCTTCTATTATAATTAACATTAATACCAACTCACTTTCAAATTACTTTTTATTTTTTATAAAATTTTTGAAGGTAGTTTGAATGCAGTTAGGCTTTGTATCCAAATTTTCCCATTCTTTCTTCTTCTGCACTTGATAGTTCTTTTAACCATTCTGCTAATCCAATTTCATCATTATTTCTTAAAAATTCAAAGTATTTTACTCTTGTCTCTTTTGAGATAACAACTGGTGGAAGGTTATTTTTTAATAATTCATAATTAATAAGTAATCGTCCTGTTCTACCATTACCATCTTCAAATGGATGTATTTTTTCTAATTCAATATGATATCTTGCAATTTTACTGAAAACATCTTGTTCATCATGATTGTAATTATAGACAAAATAATTCATTAAATTTGGAACTTTTTCAGGCTCTGGTGGAATATGTTCACTACCTTGAATAAATACTTGTACAGCTCTAAATCCTTCTGTTTCCTTAATATTTCTATTAATTGTTTCATTTAAACTTTTTATAAATCTCTCATCAAATATATTATCTTCTTTTAAATTATTAAAAACTAATTCTAATGCTTGCTTATGATTAATAGCCTCATATATTTCTCTTGGTTCTTTTCCATTAATCTTAAAGCTATTGTCATTGTAAAGAATCGCATAAGTTTCTGCGTAAGTTAATGTACTTCCTTCAATAGCATTTGAATGATATGTACTTCTTGTAACTAAGTCTTCTAGATATTCTTTATTATTTAAAATAAAATCTAATATATCCATAACTTTATTCACCCTATCTTTTTATTAGTATAAAAAATAAGAAGTTTACATACAAGCAAACTCCTTATTTATGGTCGGGGTGACACGGATCGAACGTGCGACCTCATGGTCCCAAACCACGCGCTCTACCAACTGAGCCACACCCCGTTTTTTTGAGTACCTGATTATAATACCACATTTTTTAGCTTTTTGCAAGTACTTTTCATAATTTTTTTATATTTTTTGTTTTATGGCGCGCCTGGAGGGATTCGAACCCCCGATCTCAAAGTTCGTAGCCTTGCATTCTATCCAGCTAAACTACAGGCGCTTAAAAAACAGTACCTTATCAGTACTGTTCTATTATAATCGTTTTTCGGGTATTTTTCAAGTAGTTTTATAAAATTTATTTGTTATTGTTACTATTCAGACTATGTCTTCGAAGAACTAACTGAAACCTCCTTTAATAAGGGAGGTGGCACCCGTAGGGTGACGGAGGGTTCTTAAAACTTCCCTGAAAAACCCCCAGTCAGCTTCGCTGCCAGCCCCCTTGTTAAAGGGGCTTTCAGGTATCTCTGAGGTCTTTTAATTTGTAATATAATCTATAATTATTCTACATCAATTTTGTCCAAATCCTCTGTAGCTGGTTCATTTATTAATTTACCAGTATAAGCATATCTTGAACCATGACATGGACAATCCCATGTTTTTTCAAGATTATTCCAAGATAATTCACATCCTAAATGCTTACAATATGGTTCTACAGCAAATATTTTTCCTTCTTTGTCTTTGTATATACCCATCTTTTTACCATTATAATCTACTACTCCACCGCTATCTTTTTCTAAATCCTCAAATTTATACTCTGGTTTCTTTATTTTGTTTATTGCTAATGAATATACTGATTGCTTTAGCATATTTCCCATTTCTTTATAATTTTTAAATGGTTGAAATCTAGTTGCTTTATATATTTCTTCATATTCGTTTTCTACATTTAAAATTTTATCTCTTATAATTCCAGCTGCCACATGTGATGTTGTCATTCCCCATTTTTTGTATCCTGTTGCTATATAGAAGTTTGGCATTAAATTAGAAAACTCTCCTATATACGGAACTTTATCCAATGATACACAATCCTGTGTTGCCCATCTATATCTTACTTTCATTGATGGATATATTTCTCTTGCATAAGTTTCTAAGCTTTTATAGCACAAGTCTAAATCTTTGCTATTTTCTCCTGTTTTATGGTCTTCTCCACCTATTATTAAAAGTTCATCATTTATTGGTCTAAATGATGCTATTGGACTTTCAGCAGAAATATACATTCCCTCATCTATTTTTGCACGTGGTTCTATTGCTATTGCATAAGACCTATCTTGATACATTTTTAAGAAGTGCATTCCTGGAAAGCTTTTTATCGGATAATGTGTTGCCATTACTACATATTTTGCTTTTATACTATAGCTTTCGGTTATAACTTCGTATTCTTCACCTTCTCGTTTCGTATCTTGAACTATTGAATTGGTATATATCTCTACTCCATTATTCTCTAAAATATCTACTATATTATATAGATATTTTAATGGATGGAATTTTGCTTGATTTGGAAATTTAATTCCTGATTTTATCTCAAATGGTAATTTTATCTTTTCTATTAATTCCGCTTCCAAACCTAACTTATTTACTGTCTCAACTTCATCTTTTATTCTTTGTAGATATTCATCTGTACAAGTATAAATATAATTATCTGTTCTTTTGAAGTCACAGTCTATGTTTTCTTTCTTTATAATATCTTCTATTATGCTTATTGCTTCCTCATTTGATTCTAAATATAATTTAGCAAATTCTTGTCCAAAGGTTACTTCTAAATAATTATATATTAGTCCATGCTGACTCGTAACTTTAGCTGTTGTATTCTCTGTTACTCCTCCACAGATTTCACCCTTGTCTATTAATGTTATTTTCATTCCTTTATTTAATAACATATAAGCAGTCATAATCCCTGTTATGCCTGCTCCTATTATACACACATCTGTATTTATATCTTTATCTAGTTTAGGAAACTGAGGCCTTTTGCTTGTATCTACCCAATATGAATTCATTAACATACCTTCTTTCTTGGATTATTATTTCCAAGATTTACTTTTTTTATTCAATTCATTCTTTTTTATACTTGTAAATATTAATAGCTTTTACATATAAAATCTTCAAGTTCAGTTGTCTCACTATTGTTCGTAAAAGGTCTATATGTCTTTTATGGCACCCTTTCATTAATGAACATTTTCCATAAAATCCATTAAGACCTTCTATACTCACCCGTTCGAACCCTTCACTTTCATATTTTTTATGTAAAAGCTATTATTTGTCGCTATTAATCTATTAAAATAGTTACTGTTGCTACAGCATATTCCTTGCAATGCGATATGCTTATATCTATGCTTTCTATTTGTTTAAATTCTATATTTAAAAATTCTATCTTTGGATTTCCATTTTCATCATTTATTACTTGTGCATCTTTCCAAGTTATTTGAAATTTATCTGATAGCAAGCTAGAAACAGCTTTAAATATAGCTTCTTTTGCAGCAAATCTTCCCGCATAATGACTATATTTAGCATTTCTTGTACTCTCACAATATTCTATTTCTGCTGGAGTATAAATTAAATTTATAAATCTTTCTCCACTTCTTTCAATTGATTTTTTTATTCTTTCTATTTCAATTATATCTGTTCCACATAGTACACGCATTTTTATTTCTCCTTTTTTGTACAAATTAGGACGGATTTATTCTCCGTCCTAATTATTTTATCCTATTTTGTATAGTAATATCCTTCATCTGCCAAATGCCATTCTCTTATAAAATCTATATAAATATTATTATCTAAGTTAACTTGTGGTTGTAATACTAATTTTCCACCTTTATCTATTGCTCCCCAAAGTCCATTTAATTTTACTGCCGAATATCCATAAGCATTTTGTTCTTTGGCTTCATCATAAATATAATCTACTACCACATTTCCTTGTTTATCTACAAATCCATATTTTCCATCTTTTTTACTTACATATAATGTATTGCTAGTTAATATGTCTTTTGTCTCTTTTTCTTCAAATTGATATGTATAATATTTATCTAATCCATCTATTCTAGCTTTAATATAACTTTCTTCATAAACAAATATTCCTGATAATTTTTGAGATAAATTACTGTCAAATAATACTGTCTCTGTATCTGTTCTATCTGCTATTAGAATTGTTTTCTCATCCCAATATGACATATTAATATATTCAAAAGCTATTATTGTTGTATTGTCTGTATTTATTACTCCATATTTTCCATTTAATTTAGCTATATAATAAACTGAAAATGCATAATCTAACTGTTCATATACAGGTTCTATCTTTACATCTCCTGATGTTGTTATTATTCCATATTTTTCATCTTGCTTAACTATTACATAATCGCCTTTTGAATATGTATACTCATCATAGTTACTGTTTATTATCTCACCTTTTTTATTAATTAAATTCCAATTATCTTCTATTTTTGCTGAGTATACTTCTGTACTATGCAAATATTTAATGTCCTTATATTTAGGTTCAATAATTACTGTACCACTTGTGCTAATTACACCTGAGTTTCCATTTTCATCTACTATTAAGTATTCATTACTGTATCCTTCTTCCAATACTTTTATCTCTGAATATTGTACTGGAATAATTATCTGCCCTATATTATTTACTAATCCTACTTTTCCCTCTTTTTTTACTACAAAATTTTCTTTTGCACTTTTTAATGAAACAATCTCATCATATTCACATGATAATACTACTTCACCACTACAATTGATTATTCCATATTTTCCATTTTTTAATACTCTTAAAACATCTCTTTCATACCATATGTTTTGTTTAGAATCAAAGTTTTCTATAACTTCTATTTTTTCATATTCAGTAAATAAAGCTTCACCTTTTTCATTTATTACTTTTGCTTTATATTCTCCTGTATCATCATTTACATCATATACACAAACAAATACTGGTTTCTCTTTATTAGGAATTGTTATCATTTCATCATATTTATTCTCTATTATCGTTGTACCATTGCTATTTATTACTCCCCATTTACCGTCTAAATAAGTAGTAAAATACTCTACTTTCTCTGTTAACATTTGTTCTGCTTTTTTGTCTAATATTTTATTAATTGAAATTATTATCATTATGATTACTGCTATTGTTATAATTGTTCCAAATACTTTTTTTAAATTTAATTTAGGTTCATCATCATATCTTTTTCCTCTACTCATTTCAATCACCGCTTATACTATATCATAAACTACATACATTTTTCAACATTTTAAGGAAAAATAATATATTTAAGGCTACCATTTACTTTTGGTAGCCTTAATTCTATTCAAATTTCTCTACTTCTTCTTTTACTTTGTTCATGAAATCTTCGATGCTCATTTGTCCGATGTCTCCTGCTTTTCTAGAACGAACCCCAACTGCATTTGTTTCTACTTCTTTATCTCCTAGAATTATCATATATGGTATTTTTTGTAGTTGTGCTTCTCTTATTTTGTAGCCTATTTTTTCTTGTCTCTCATCTAATTCTACTCTTATTCCTGCTTCTTCAAATTTATCTAATACTTCTTTTGCATATTCATGATGTGCATCTGCTATTGGTAGAATTCTTACTTGTACTGGTGATAGCCATAATGGGAATGCTCCCGCATAATGTTCTGTTAATATTCCTATAAATCTATCAAATGATCCAAATATTGCTCTATGTATCATTATTGGAGTTTTCTTGTTTCCTTCTTTATCTATGTATGATAGATTGAATCTTTGTGGTAATTGGAAGTCTAATTGTACTGTTCCCATTTGCCATTCTCTTCCTAAACAGTCTTTCATTTTAATATCTATTTTTGGTCCGTAGAATGCTCCATCTCCTTCATTTATTCTGTAATTTCCTTCTCCACAGATTTCTGTTAATACTTCTTTTAATTCTTTTTCTGCTTTATTCCAAGTTTCAATTTCTCCCATAAAATCTTCTGGTCTTGTTGATAATGTTAATATATATTCTAAACCAAAAACAGAATATAAGTATTTTGCAATTTCAACTATATCTTTTATTTCGCTTCCTATTTGTTCATCTGTTACATAGTTATGTGAGTCATCTTGTCTGAACATTCTTACTCTAAATAATCCATTTAATTGTCCTGATTTTTCGTTTCTATGTATAACATCTATATCATTAAATCTTAATGGTAAATCTTTATAGCTTCTTAATTTTTGCTGATATATTCTTATTGAATTTGGGCAGTTCATTGGTTTTAATGCTTGTTCATTTCCATCAACGTCTGTTAATACAAACATGTCTTCTTTGTAGTGGTCCCAATGTCCTGATGTTTTCCATAATGCGCTACTGTTTAATTGTGGACCTGAGAATTCTTGGTATCCACGTCTTTTATGTTCTTTTCTCCAGAATTCAATTAATGTGTTCATTAATGTGAATCCTTTTGGCATCCAATATGCCATTCCTGGAGCTGTTTCATCAAAGAAGAATAATTCTAACTCTTTTCCTAATTTTCTGTGGTCTCTTTTCTTTGCTTCTTCTATCATATTTATGTAGTTATCTAATTCACTTCTTTTTGGGAATGATATTCCATAAATTCTTTGAAGCATTTTGTTTTTCTCATCACCTCTCCAATATGCACCTGATGATGATAATAGTTTTACTGCTTTTACTTTTCCTGTGCTTGGTAAATGAGGTCCTGCACATAGGTCTGTAAATTCACCTTGTTTATAGAAAGATATCTCTTCTCCTTCTGGTAATTCATTTATTAATTCTACCTTATATGGTTCATCTTTCATAAGCTCTAATGCTTCTTTTTTAGGTAATACAAATCTTTCTATTGGATAATCTTCTTTTATTATTTTGTTCATTTCTTCTTCTAATGCTGATAACATTTCTGGTGTGAATGGTTTATCAGTATCAAAGTCATAATAGAATCCATTATCTATTGCTGGTCCTATTGCTAATTTCATTTCTGGATATAGTCTTTTTATAGCTTGTGCTAATATGTGTGAGGTTGTATGCCAATATGTTTTTTCTGGCACTTCCATTGTTCTTCCACCTTCTAATTTTATTTTAAACATAATTTTTCCTCCTTTAATAATTCAAAGAATTTTACATTTATTTTCGTAATTTCTTGAATCGCGGACGACCAATGGTCGCCCCTACACTATTTTTCATATATATCTTTTGAAACGATTTTTGTTAATGCCATAATTACTGCATATTCTTCTAATTCGTCTCTATAAACTCTCTCGCAAGTTAAAACACCTATTGCACCTTTTCTACCTTTTGCTGTGTTTCCAAATATATCGTGCATATATCCAATCTCTTCTCCTTGCAATACTCTGTCTACTGCATTTTGTGGATATTCAAATGATGGGCTAAATCCTATATAATATCTTTCTCCATCATAAATTGCACAAATACTTGCATCCATATACTCTGTTTCAACTTCTGAAACTGGATACATTCCAGCTTCTATTCCCACTCCGAAGCTACATGTGCCGACATCTCTCCTCAGCATGTTCAAATGCATTTTTTGCTCTATTTTTTGCACCTTTTATTGTCTCCTCAAGTGTTAATGGGTTACATGAAACGCCTGAAAAATTGTCTTTATCTTGTCCTGTTTTTTCATCATTTCTTACTTCTTTTGGCATTATTATATATTCTATTTTATCGCTATTCTCTACCCAAAGCTCTGGATATCTTGAAAATGCTCTTGTTATTGCTGTTATTTTAGGAATACTTCTACTTCCTATTGAAACTAACATATTTTACCTCTTTTCCTACTTATTAATTATACTACAAAATCGCTTGAAGTCAAGTGCCTTCAAGCGATTTTTACTCATATTAAATCTGATAACTTGGCAAATTGTTCTAATGATAATTTTTCTGGCCTTATACGTAAATCTATGTTTAGTTCTGCTAAATCCTTTTCTATCTGTTCTTTACTTCCATATTTTCCGCTGTTTGTTAGTGCATTTACCAGTGTTTTTCTTTTTTGCATAAATGCTGTTTTTATTAAATCAAATAGTTTTTCTTCATTTTCTACTTTTACTTTTGGTTCACTCAATACTTCTAATTGTATCACACTTGAATTTACTTTTGGTGCTGGAATGAATGCTGTGTTTGGCACTTCTAATACTCTTTTTGGATTTGTATAGTAGTTTATTGCATATGTTATTGCTCCTGTATCTCCTTTGCCTGGCTGTGTTACTAATCTATCTGCTACTTCTTTTTGGATCATTACTGTTATTGTTTCTATATCTAGTCTCTCTTCTAATAATTTCATTATTATTGGTGTTGTTATATAATATGGTAGATTTGCAACTATCTTTGTATTTACAACTTTCTCTTTTTCTATTAATTCATGTAAGTTTACCTTTAAAACATCATCATTTATTACCTTAAAATTGTCGTACATTGAAAATCTATCTTCTAAAATTTCTATCATTCTTTTATCAAGTTCTATACATATTACTTTTCCGGCTTTTTCAAGTAGTTCTTTTGTAAGTGTTCCAAGTCCTGGTCCTATTTCTATTATCAAATCTTCTTTTGAAACATTTGCTGCATCTACTATTCCTGAAACCGCTTCATCATCTATTAAAAAATTTTGTCCTAAACTTTTATCAGCTTTTATATTGTATTTGTTCATTATAAATTTAGTTTCTCTTAATACACTCATAAATTCTCCTTTTATCATAATATTTTTCAAAACTTTCATTTTTAAATATTGACTTTTTGTATAAAACAATATATAATTGTCATTGTAGCAAGGAAAAGCAGAATGTGGTTACCATCTCTACTTTACATAGAAAGCGAGGTGGTGTGCAATGTTAGAAGATATACTATTGCAATTATTAATAATTTCACTTTATACTAACGTAGGTCTTACTATTATCACATTTGTATTAATTATAGTTTTAACTGTAATACTTTACAAAGAAAATCATACCTCTGCTTGCCGTTAGAGATATGATTTCTTAATTATACCTTTTCGGTAACCACATTCTGTGGACCCTTGCTTTTATAGTTATTATACTATATCTATTACAAAAAGTCAAACTTTTTTTATTTTTTTCTATATATTTATTAATTGTATTTTTATTCTCCTTGTGTTATAATAATTTCAGGTGATTTTTATGTTTGAAGATATTAAGAAAAATAAAATTAAATCTGGAATTATTGTTTTTGGATTTATCCTTATAGTTACTTTAGTTATTTATTATATAGCCATGGCTTTAGATTTTAGTGGTCCAATGGCAATTTTAATTGCTCTTACCTTCTCAGTTATAAGTAGTTTTGCTTCATATTATAATAGCGATAAAATTATTCTCTCTGTAACTAAAGCACGTCCTGCAACAGAGGAAGAAGATACAAAAATAGTTCATATTTTAGATGCTCTTATGATTTCTTCTGGTTTATCTCATAGACCAAGACTTTATGTTGTTGAAGACCCTCAACCTAATGCTTTCGCAACTGGTAGAAATCCTGAACACTCTATTATTTGTGTTACTACAGGTTTATTAGAAAAATTAGATTATTATGAATTAGAAGGTGTTATTGCCCATGAAATGGGACATATAAAAAACTATGATATATTACTTACTTCTGTTGTTACAGTAATGGTTGGATTTTTAGTTATGGTTTCTGATTTGTTCTCTCGTTCTCTATTTTGGGGAGGAGCAAGAGATAGCGATGATGACAGCAAAGGAAATGCAATTCTAATGATTATAGGCCTTATACTTTTAATTCTTTCTCCTATCATAGGTGAAATTATGAAACTAGCTCTTTCAAGAAGAAGAGAATATTTAGCTGATGCTACAGCTGTAGAAATTACAAGAAATCCTCAAGGTTTAATCTCTGCATTAAGAAAACTAGATGGAGATCCAAATGAATTAAAAACTGCAAACAAAGCAACTGCAAATTTATTTATAGTAACTCCTTTTAGAGATAAAAAGAATGGAAAGAAAAAAGCTGGATTATTCGATACACATCCAAGCATTGATGAAAGAATTGAAGCATTAGAAAATATAAACTAAATAATAATATAATTTAAAACCCAAATCATTAAATTATATAAATTGCAAACGAGGTCGACCCTTGAGTAGCCGGAGGCGTGCAATTATTATACCAATAGTAATTATCGTAGCAATCAAATTAGATCTTGGTAGTCAATACACCGCGACTGGAGACCGCAAGTTAAAATTTATATAATTTAATGATTTGGGGTTGTTTTTTTTGCTTTTATATTTCTACATTAGCACTTAATTTTATTATTAAATCAATGTTATCATCTTTTGCAGCTTTATTTCTTCTAATTGCCCCACATTTTTTGCATTTATATACAATAACATATCCTTTTTTAGGACTTATCTCTACTCCTATAGGCTCTAGTAATCCATGACAGGTTTCTTGCCTATCTCCTGGATTTACATCTACATGTTTTGAATGCAAACACTTATTGCAATGGTTCCTACATGAGTAACCTAATTTTGGTACAGTATTTCCGCAATTTTCACATATAAATTCTTCATCTATTTCTGTAAATAAACTTTGCATTATCTTCCTCCCTTTTATTCTTTTATTTTTACAGGGTGGACCCAATAACCATCCCTATATTTATAAATTTCTTCGAAGAACGGACGACCAATGGTCGCCCCTACACCAAAAATGCAAAGCATTTTTGCAACTATTCATTCTTAACTATTCACCATTCACTATTAACTATTCTTTAAAAATGCTTCCTCCTATAAATTCTCTTAATAATGAATTAGTTGGTACTTTTTCATCTGGTATATCTTCAAAATATGAAAGCATTGCTATAAGTCTTTTAGCCTCAGAATACAATGGTGATTTAATATCAACTTCTTTTAATATAGGAATTGCATATTTCTTTAATACACTTAATTCATATATAAGTGATGAATTAAACATTACATCTGCTTCTTCTTGGAATCTAAAAATATTATTTACTTCTCCTCTATTTACAGATGCCCACATCGCTAATGTGTGTTCTGCATCATACCCACGAGTTCTATAATCTCTTACCGTTCTTCTAATTAATCTCGTATCTGTTGTTGATATTCTATTATAATAGTCTATATTTAAAACTGTTAATGCACTAATATATATTTTGAATTTACGTTCTTTTGGAATAAGATATGTTAATTCATCATTCAAACAATGAATACCTTCCATTATTAGTACCTCATCATCATTTAGTTTCATCTTATTTCCTTTATATTCTTTATGTCCTGTATGAAAGTTAAATGTTGGAGCATCAATTTCTTCTCCATTTAATAATTTAACTAAATCATTATTTAGTAGTTCTGTGTCTATTGCTTTTATACTTTCAAAGTCATATTTCCCATCCTCATCTAATGGAGTATTTTCTCTTTCTACAAAATAATTATCTACAGATATTGTGACTGGTTTTATACCATTTAGTTTTAATTGTAACTCTAATCTTTTTGCAAATGTAGTTTTTCCAGAAGAAGATGGCCCAGCAATTGCAATTAATTTTATATTATTATTTTTTGCAATAGTATCTGAAATACTTGCAATTTTTTTCTCATGTAATGCTTCATCTAATAAAATATATTCTTGTATCTTATCTTCTTTTATTATTTTATTTAATTTGTATAGAGTATTTACATTCAATATTTCATGAACATCTTCATATTCTTGTAAAGTTGAAAATAGTTTTGGTGTATCCTTAAATTCCATTAATTCATTTGGATTTTTATGGTCAGGATATCTAATTAAAAAACCTTTATCATATCTTGATATTTTATATGTAGTAGCAAATCCTGTTGATATTGGAAGTACACCATAAAAATAGTTATAATAATTTTCACAATAATATAAAGTAACCTCTTTTTTCTCTTTTAAATCTAATTGTAGCTTTCCTTTTAAAGTCTTTTCTCTATTGTAGAACTCTACAGCCTCTTCCTTTGTCATTATTCTTTTTTCTATACTTAAATTTTTTTCTATGATTTCTTTTACTCTTGCATTTACATTATTTATAACTTCATCAGTTAATTCCAAGTTTTCTACTTTACAATACATAGAATTATATAATTGATAATTTATAGTTATTAAACATCCTGGATATAATTCATAAAATGCCTTACTAATTATATAAACAAGACCTCTTCTATAAACTCTCATCCCATCTTTATCATTTAAATCTATTAATTCTAATTTTCCACTAGATTTTATTTCATAATTTAAATTTTTTATCTCATTATTAAACTTACACGCAATTACTTTACATTCTGCCTTTGCAATTTCTTCTTTTAATAAGTCACAAACTTTTGTATTTTCCTTTACATCAATTATTATATTATTATAATCAACTTGCATCTTAAGCACCCCTTTTACTAATTACTTATAATTCTATTGTTTCTTCTCCATCTATAGATATCATTTCTATTGCCATATCATATTCTTCATCAACTGTTGTTACGAAAATCCATTTATTTGTTATATTTAAACTTTTAATTGGATTTAAATCCTTTATCTTTTCTTTATTTGTTCCATTATATTCTATACTATAGATACTATCTGTTTCATAATCCTTTGTTACAGTATAATATATTTTATCTGATTGCATATTTATTCTATCTATATTCGTATCTAACTTGCAAATTTTTTTTATTTTTTCTCCTTTTTTATTCATTTTGTATAAGTAATAATTTATATCATAATTATCATTAATCTTTGACATTACATAATAGATGGTATTATTTTATCACGGAGATTCTTTCCTGTAAAGAATATCCCGGAGATTTTGGGGAAACCTTGTAAAAAAGGAGGTTTCTTATGCGAAAAGAAGAGGAAAAACCCATTACCATCGAGGTCAAGGACCCCAAGCCTCCGGTGGTGCGCTCCGGACACTTGGAAAACCGCCGACAATACAACCAATAGAAAATACCCCGTATGCCTTAAGCATACGGGGTATTTGTCTTATTCATATGTTGCAGGAACGTCAGTATCTCCAACGATGGCAACGTAGGTGCGGCCGGTGGCCAGAGTGATGGGTGTGCCATCTTCCAGTGTATAAGTAAAGCTGGAGCGCAGACCCTCTCTTGCCCACTTAATGGGAACGATCTGTCCGTCGATGGCCA
>JAZRRK010000041.1:0-36038 GCA_045650705.1 Clostridia bacterium | reverse complement strand
GTGATAAGATACAAAATTTAAAAATATTAGCATATGAAGCATATTTCTTTTTAGTTATATATAATTTATTTATAAAAGAGAACAAAATCAGAAAAAATACAATGATATTAATAATTAGTAGTAATGTTATTATTAATATTATTACAGTTTTTTTATGGCCAGGAGAATTTAATTTCGAAAAGATGATTTATACAAATCCAAATGCAATGGGGAATTTTACTTGTATTTGCTTAATAGTGTATATAGCATATTTTTATAAACAAAATAAAAAAAGTATTTCAGTATTATATATAATATTTAGTTTGGTAATTATATGGATGTCATCGTCTAGAACACCAATAATTGTAATTGTTTTTTTTGCCTTATCTCAAGTAATTGTGAGATTTAATATTATATCTGAAAAAAATGTAAAAAGATTATCAATATGGATGATAATTTTAATAAATATTATTATTATACTTTTTTCTTATTATAATAGAGATAATATGAAGCCAAGTAATATTGAGGAAACAGTAAACAACTACACTACAAACAGATATTACTTATGGAAATATAGTATAATATCTTTAGACGAATCTCCTATTTTAGGTATTGGAGGGGCAAACATAGGAATAAAAAGATTCGAGAAAGTGCCAGATAAAATGTTACAATACATAGAACAACATAGAAGTGAAATGTTATCAAAAAACAATAATCATAGCGGATATATTCAGTTATTAGTAAGTAATGGATATTTATTATTTGTTATACTTATAATATGGCTATACAAGATAAAAGAAAAAACAAGTATAGAGAATACATATATTATAGATTCAATTCTAATATTAAATTTATTTGAGAATTTATTAATAACCTCACCTAATATTTTTGCTTTTATAATGATGTATTTATTATCGCAACAAACAGAAATGTTAAATAAAGAAAATTAGAAGAGTGATAGAAATGAAAGAGTTTATAAAAAAATTTTTGGGATTTTCGGTAGGACCAGTAATAGGAGCATTAATTAGTTTTATAACAGTACCAGTAACATCACATTTGGTCTCAGCTGATCAATTTGGATTAGCTAATATGTTTACAATTGCTAATAATATTGTAACTTTAATTGTTTTAATAGGAATTGATCAAGCATTTATCAGAGAATATAATGAAAACAAAGATAAAAGTAAACTTTTATGTAATAGTTTATTAATACCCATAGTAGCATCAATTATAATTGGAATTGGTTTTGTTGTATTTAGAAAATCGTTAGCTTTAATTTTATTTGATAATTCAGAAATGATTAAACCAATTATTTTATTAGCAGTATGTACACCATTATTTATTATAGAAAAATTCATGTTAATTTCTTTGAGAATGCAAGAGAAGGCACTACAATACTCATTATGGAATATAGCATCAAAATTATTAAATTTAATTATAGTAGTATTGCTATTATTATTTTATAGGAAAAATTTTGAATCGATAATTTATGCTACAATATATTCCCAATTAATTATTAGTGCAATATTAATGTATCTTCAAAGAAAAAATATAAAATTTTCTAAGGATTTCATTGATTGGGAAATTATTAAGAGTTTGTTAAAATTTGGAGTACCTTTAGTTCCTGCTACAGTAATTGGATGGGGATTAAACTCAATGGATAGTGTTTTTTTAAGAGCAATGTCAAACTATACTGAATTAGGATATTACAGTGTTGCTTTAAAAGTTTCTAATGTACTGGGAATAATACAATCAAGTTTTTCAGCTTTTTGGACACCACTTGCATTCAAATGGAAAGCCAATAATGAGAAAAAGGAGAACTTTGAAATTGTAAGTGATGGAGTTGCTCTTATAATGAGTATTATCTTAATCTTAATATTACTGTTTAAAAATATAATTCCTTTAATTTTTGGAGAAGGATATGGTAAAATTATATACATTATTCCTTTTTTAATGTTTTATCCTATTTTCTATACTATGAGCGAAACAACAACTTTGGGAATATACTTTTCTAAAAAAACATATTACAACATAATTATTTCTATAATTTCTGTCGTGGTAAATTTAATATTAAATTATATTTTAATTCCTACATACCATGCAGTTGGGGCAGCTATTGCCACAGGAATATCATACTTAGTATTTTTCTGGGCACGAACTATAATATCAAGAAAATTATGGTATAAATTTAAAATTAAAAAAGCAGTAATTACAACTATAGTGTTATTAGGTGTTGCACTATTGAACTGTATTATTATGGATATTAAAGCTATATCTATTGTAAATATTATAGGTTGTATTGTAATTTTTATTAATTACAGAGAGTGTATATGTAAATTATTAAATGCAAAGAGAGGAACAAGATTAGATGATAAATAGAGTAAAAAAATATATAATGAGAAAGATAAAAGGAAAATTTTATTTAGTAAATAAAGAAAGTAATGTACAAATATCGGATACAGTTAATATTATGAATCCAGAAAATATTACAATAGGAGAAGGGACATATATTAATGGAAATTCATATATATTTGCAGGAGAAAATTCAAAAATAGCAATTGGAAAAAATTGTTTGATTTCATATAATGTACATATAAGAACAACAACACATTTATATTCAGATAGAAACAAATTAATTAAAGAACAAGGACATATTGAGAATGATATTATAATTGGAGATGATGTGTGGATTGGATTTGGAGCTCAAATTATGTCAGGAGTAAAAATAGGTAATGGAGCAGTAATAGGAGCAGGAGCAGTTGTTACAAAGAATGTTGATGATTATGCTGTTGTCGTAGGAGCTCCAGCAAAGGTTATAAAGTATAGAGAATAATATATGACTAGGAGGAAAAATATGAAAAAGATAGTAACAATTATAGGAGCGAGGCCTCAGTTTATTAAAGCCTCAATGGTTTCTAAGGCAATAAAAGATGATTTTGAAGAAATTATAGTACATACAGGACAGCATTATGATAAAAATATGTCAAATATATTTTTTGAGCAATTAGAAATACCAAAACCAAAATATAATTTAGGAATTGGTTCAGGAAGCCATGCTAAACAAACAGGAGAAATGTTAATAAAAATAGAGGAAGTATTAATAAAAGAAAAACCAGATTATGTTATGGTATATGGGGATACAAATTCTACTTTAGCAGGTGCATTAGCTGCTTCTAAAATATTAATACCAATTATACATATAGAGGCAGGATTAAGATCATATAATATGTCAATGCCAGAAGAACAAAATAGAGTTCTTACTGATCACTTATCAAAAATACTAATTTGTCCAACAAAAATAGCAGTAAAAAATTTAAAAAAAGAAGGAATTACTGAGAATGTATTTTTAACAGGAGATGTGATGTGTGATTCTGTTCTATATTATTCTAAAGTGGCCGATAAAAAAATAAATAATGAAAATATAGAATTAATTCCAATTTATGATAAAAAAAATATAGAAAATTGGTACTTAGCAACAATACACAGAGCAGAGAATACAATGGATAATAAAAATTTATCAATTATTTTAGATGTATTTGAAAAACTAGATAATATGGTTATATTTCCTGTGCATCCAAGAATAAAAAGTATAGTTAATGAGTTAAATAATAAAAATAGATATAAGAATATTTATTTTATAGAACCAGTAGATTATTTAACAATGCTATATTTAACAAAAAATGCTTGTAAAGTGGTTACTGATTCAGGAGGACTTCAGAAAGAGTGCTATATTTTAGATGTACCATGTATTACAATAAGAGAACAAACAGAATGGGTGGAAACTTTAGATAGAGGATATAATAGATTAGCAAAACCAGAAAAAAAGAATTTATTAAGAATTATTCTAGATGCAAAAATTGAGGATAATAATAAGTTGAATTTTTATGGAGATGGAAAATCAGCAGAAAAAATACGAGATTTACTTTATTAATTAATAACTAATTAATAATATAAAATATTATGTTTAGGAATAAAAAATATAGGGGGGAAAGATTAAGTGACCCAAAAAAACAATCGTGATACTAATTTTGAATTATTAAGAATTATTTCAATGATAATGGTTATTATATTACACTTTAATAACTTTGGAGGAATATTGAACAATGTTTCTCCTAATTCAAAAACATATTTTTTGGTAAACTTTTTAGAATATGCATGTATAATAGCTGTTAATTTATATGTAATGATATCAGGATATTATATGATTAAATCAAAAATGAAGATAAAAAAAATAATACAATTGGAATTAGAAGTGATTTTTTATTCGGTTTTCATATATTTAGCTGTTGTACTTTGTAAACAAGAAATATTTTCAGTCAAGAAATTGATTAAATCTTTTTTTCCAATATTAACTAACCAATATTGGTTTATGACAGCATATATGGGTTTATATATTTTATCTCCATTTGTTAATAAACTTGTGAACAATTTATCGAAAAAGGAATATACAGTATTATTACTAATTTTGACAGTACTATTTTCTATAATAAAATCAATATATCCATATAATAATACTTTTGAAGCTAATGGAGGATATGGGTTAACTTGGTTTATATATTTATATTTATTAGCTGGATACATTAGATTACATTGGAATAAGAATATAAAAAAATATAAATTAGTTATAGCTTATATGGTTATTATTTTTAGTCAAGTAATATTAAAGAAAACCAATTTATCAATAATAAAAACATATTTAGCTTATTCATTGCAGTATAATTCTATTTTAGTTTTAATAGCATCAGTATCAGTATTTCTATTATTTAAAAATATAAAGATAGAAAATAAAAAAATTAATAACTTAATATTAGCAATTTCTCCTTTAACGTTAGCAATTTATTTAATACATGTACATAAAAGTTTTAATGATATATTATGGGAAAAATTATTACATCCAGTAACATATCTAAGTAGTGGTTGGACTTTAATGATTGCACTAATTGTTGATGTTGCAATAATTTTTACAGTTTGTTGCATAATTGAGAAACTAAGAGTAATGTTATTTAATTTAGTAGGTAGAACGAAAATAATTCAAAATATAAATAATAAGTTAGATCAATTTACTTATTAAAATAAGATGAAACTTGCAAAATTATCTGTAAAAGTTTATAATGTTTAATATCAAAAATAGATATATAGTTTAATCTATAAATATATTGAAAGTCTAGGAGGAAACAATGAGTACTGGAAAAAGAATGAAAGAATCAAAGAGTAAAAATAAAGGAAAGTCAAATATATTTTTCTACATAGTTGCAATAATTTATGTTATTATCACGGCTATTTTCTGTGCATCAATATTTAATTTAGATTTATTGCCAGGAAAATATTTAACAATATTTACTATTATGGAAGCAATAATAACAATTCTTTTATTAATAGGTTTAATAAAAAAGCATAAAACATTAAAATTAAATATAATTTGCTTAATAATTATAGTTATTATTTCATCAGTATATATTTATGCAAATAACTATGTAAATGCGACTATTAAGTTTTTAAATAGTATGTTTAATGAAGCTATTGAGACAGAAGAATATTATGTAATTGTGCAAAAAGATAGCCAATATAATAAGATATCAGATTTGAAAGATAAGGAAATGATTTTCTTCCAAATAGAAGATGATGTTAGACAAGAAGTTGAAAACAAAGTAGATATAACTCTAACTAAAAAAGAAAGTTTATTAGATGTTGGAAATGCTTTAATAGATGGAACTGCAGAATCTATGATAATTAGCTTATCTCAATACAATATGTTAAGTGAAGAAATTGAAATTTTCAAAGAAAATACAAAAATCATATATACTGCAACACATATAATACGTAAAGTAGATATTGGAAATTCAAAATATAATGTAGCTAACAAGTGTTTCAATATATATATAAGTGGTATAGACACAACAGGAGATATTAGTAATGTTGCTAGAAGTGATGCTAATATTTTAGCTACAGTTAATTTAGAGACAAATGAAATATTGCTTACTTCTATTCCAAGAGATTATTATGTAACATTACATAGCTATGGGGCAAAAGATAAATTAACACACTCTGGAATATATGGAATTAATGAGACTGTTCAAACAGTAGAAGATTTGCTAGATATCGAAATAAATTATTATGTAAGAGTAAACTTTACAACTGTAATTAAACTTGTAGATGAATTAGGTGGTATTGATGTATATTCAGATTACACTTTTACAACAAATGAAGGATATAAATTTACAAAGGGATATAATACTTTGAATGGAGAAGAAGCATTAGCATTTAGTAGAGAGAGATATTCTTTTACTGAAGGAGATAATCAAAGAGTAAAGAATCAACAAAAAGTAATATCAGCAATATTAGATAAAGTTACAAGTAGTACAACAATATTAACAAAGTATACAAATATATTAGATTCATTGGAAGGTTGTTTCCAAACTAATATGAAGCAAGAAGATATTAGTGATATTGTAAAACAACAATTAAATAGTATGGCATCATGGACAGTAAAATCAAATTCTTTAACTGGTTCAGACGCATATAGTTCTACTTATTCAATGGGTAGTCAAGAGTTATATGTTATGATACCAGATACAGACTCAGTAGAACAAGCAACAGAAAAAATAAATGAAGTATTACAATAATAGCTACAAATGTAATGAAGGGGGATATATGAGTTTTTCAAGTTGCACATTTTTGTTTATATTTTTTCCAATCACATTTATAACATTTTACTTTTCTCCTGCAAAGGTAAAAAAATATAGTTTAATGATGATATCATTAATATTTTATATGTTATCATCAGTTAAAACTATACCAATTTTAATGAGTACAATAATAGTGAACTATTTAATAGGACTAGCTATTAATAAATTTAGCAAGAAAAAGACTATATTAGCACTTGGCATATTAATAAATGTGGCATTATTGCTATTTTATAAATATACCAATTTTATATTTACAAATATAAATAATATATTTTCGACAAATATAAAAGCAATAGATATAATTTTGCCTTTAGGAATATCATTTTTTATATTTCAAACAATTTCATATATAGTAGATGTGTACAAAAATAAGATTAAGGCTGAAAAAAATATTATTAATTTTGCAATATATGTTAGCTTTTTCCCAAGAATAGTTTCAGGACCTATTGTAAGATATGAACAATTTCAGGAAAATATTTCAAACTTAAAAAAACCAAATTTAGAGGATATAACTGCAGGTATAAGAAGAATATGTTTTGGACTAGGGAAGGTATTAATTTTATCAAATATTATGGGAGAAGTTTGGAACTTAACATATAGTTCTAATGTTTCAGCTTTAGCTGCATGGTTCGGAATTGTTTGTTATTCTTTCCAATTGTACCTTAATTTTTCTGGATATATGGATATTGCTTTGGGGTTAGGAAGATTATTTAGTATCAATTTACCAGAGAACTTTGATTTTCCTTATACATCAGCATCTATATCTGAGTTTTGGAGAAGATGGCATATAACTTTATCAAGTTGGTTTAGAGATTACGTATATATTCCGCTAGGAGGAAATCGTAGAGGAAATGTATATTTAAACCTATTTATAGTTTTTTTATTAACAGGTTTATGGCATGGTGCTAGTTGGAATTTTATACTTTGGGGAGTTTACCATGGTATCTGGATAATATTTGAGAGAATTATTAGAGATAAGAAATTGTATAAAATGATTCCAAAGATTATAAAACAAATATCTACATATATAATAGTACTTGGTGGTTGGGTATTATTTGCTGCAGGAAGTACAAGAGGAGCAATTCAGTATTATAAGAGTATGTTAGGAATACAAGGAGTAAATTACCAATTTGATATAAGATATTTTTTGAATAAATATTATATATTCTTCTTAGTGGTATCTATTTTAGTATCTTTACCTATATTAAGAAAAATAACAGACAAGCAAAAAGAAAATGTAAAAGAGATAGTTTCTGGAATATTTGCACTAGTGATATTTATAATATCCATAATGTTTATGATAAACAATGCATATACACCATCTTTATATGCACAATTTTAAGTGAAGGGAGTTTAAAATTTTATGAAAATATATAGAGTAATTTATGTAATTGTATTTTTTATAATGATTATATTGCCACTATGTTTTATAAATGTTAAGCCTGACCAAATTTCAGAAATAGATAATAGTAAATTACCTGAAGCATCAGAAATAAAAGATATAGATTCTCTTGAAACTTATTTATCAAAAAGAATTGGATTTAGGGAGGATATTATCAATTCGTATACAAAAATAAATGATATGCTTTTTAATAGAATGGTGCATCCGACATATACATACGGAAAAGAAGAATATGTGTTTTTTAAGATAGCAGGAGAGAATAAAGATAATGACTATTTAGATACATTTGCTGGTTTAGTAAAAAAAATGCAAGATTATACGGAAAAAAGAGGAAGTTATTTTTTATTTATTATAAATCCTACTAAAATTAGTGTGTATAGAGAGTACTTACCAGCAGGGTATAATTATACAGATTATAGAATAACATATTTAAAAAATAAGTTTGATGAGCTAGGAGTAAACTATATAGATAACACAGAATGTTTAGTGGAAGCATCTAATACTGAGGAAGTTTTCAATAAAAAGTATGATGCGGGACATTGGAATGATATAGGTACATTTTATGGAATTAACAATATTTATAAAAAATTACAAGATGATGGTATTGAAATTTCAAATCTTGATATAAATGAATATAATATTCAATATGAGGTTGAAGATACTTTACCTGTATCTAAATTTGAAATATATGAAGAAGTGCCAAAATATTATTTGAATAATAAGAATTATTCAATAACAAATAAATATCAAAACCATATGGAAATTAGTGATAACCATTCTTATTATATAGAAACAAAGAATGAAGAATGCAATAATAATTATAAATTGTTGTTTTTTAGAGGCAGTTATATGAATAACAAAGAAAAATTTGTTAGTAATAAGTTTTCGCAAGCATATTTAATACATAACTATACAAATTCAATAAATTTTGATTATTATTATAATATAACAAAACCAGATATAGTTTTATTTGAGACTGTAGAATATGCAATAGGAGAAAATTATTATTCTAGTAGTGCAATAAAGAATAAACAGTATAATGAAAATTATGACAATTTTGAAAATCTAGAAGAAGGAAATATATTAGATTTTGAAACAAATAATATTAGAGCTGAAATAAATAGTAATCATAGTAACAATATTGCTTTAACGAAGATAAATCTGCCAGAAGAAAGTTTCAAATATGCTTATTTAATGGTAGATGGTCAAATATATGATTTTTGTTATAATCAATCAGAGTGTTATATAACTTTAGATACAGAACTATTATATAATAAAGAAATTGAAATTATTGTAATATCACAAGACTTAACACTTAAACAAACTATAAAAATAGATTGAAAGAATTTAAATTTCATATCTAAAATAAGTTAAAAATAAAAAACATATTAGAAATATTGACTAATAGCATGTTTTGAAGTAAAATACTTAAATGGAATATTTAAGTATTTTTTATTGTATAGGAAAAAGCGCCAGATTTTTCCGTATACAACAAGGTTAAGCTACATTAGTCTGCGCGATTGCAAAGCAATCTGTGCATATAGCGAAGCAGCTTTTCTTACTTTTACAGAATAATATATTATAGGAGGCAAAATGATAATGATAAATATGTTTAAAACCTTAGGAAAGTCAGTAAGAGAGTATAAAAGAAGTGCTATTATTACACCTCTTTTAGTTACATTAGAAGTTATAATGGAAGTTATAATTCCATTATTAATGGCAGATTTAATTGATAAAGGTATATATAGTGGTGAAATGAATGAAATTTTAAAAATAGGAGTTTCATTAATATTAGCATCCATATTATCATTAATATTTGGTATATTATCTGGAATAACTGCAACTAAAGCATCAGCAGGATTTGCTAAAAATCTGAGACAGGATTTATATTATAAAGTACAAAATTTTTCATTTGCAAATATAGATAAGTTTGAAACTTCTAGTTTAATAACAAGATTAACAACAGATGTTTCTAATATACAAATGGCATTCCAAATGCTTACAAGAATTGCGGTTAGAGCGCCTTTAATGCTAGTATTTTCATTAATAATGGCGTTTACAGTAAATAGAACTTTAGCTTTAATATTTTTAGCATTAATACCAATAGTAGGAATAGCCCTATATTTTATTATGGGAACTGTACATCCTATTTTTAAAAGAGTATTTAAAAAATATGATGAGTTAAATAATGTTGTTGAAGAAAATGTTTCTGGTATAAGGGTTGTAAAATCATATTTATTAGAAGAAAAAGAAAAAAGAAAGTTTGGAAAAATTTCAGAAGAAATCTATGAAGATTTTAGTAAAGCAGAAAAAATAAATGCATTAACAATGCCAACAATGCAATTTGCAATATATACAGCAATATTACTTATTTCATGGTTTGGTGCAAAAATAATAGTAAATACAAATATGACAGAGCTTACAACAGGTGAAATTACAAGCTTAATTACATATGGTATACAAGTATTAACAAGTTTAATGATACTTGCAATGCTTGTTATAATGAGTACAATGGCAAGAACATCTGGAGAAAGAATAACAGAAATATTAAATGAAAAACCAAATTTAAATAATCCGAAGAAACCTATAAAAGAAGTAAAAGATGGTTCAATTAATTTTGAAAATGTTTCATTTAGCTATGTAAATAGAAAAGATAAGGAATGCCTAAAAAACATAGATTTAGAAATAAAATCAGGTGAAACAATAGGAATAATAGGTGGAACAGGTTCAGGAAAATCTAGTTTAGTAAACTTAATTCCAAGGTTATATGATGCAACAGAAGGTATAGTTAAAGTAGGAGGAATAGATGTTAAAAAATATGATATTGAAACTCTTAGAAATGAAGTTTCAATGGTGTTACAGAAAAATGTATTGTTCTCAGGTAGCATAAAAGAAAATTTACGTTGGGGAGATAAAAATGCAAGTGATGAAGATTTAGTAAGAGTTTGTAAACTAGCACAAGCAGATGAATTTATACAAAGTTTCCCAGATAAATATGATACTCATATAGAGCAAGGTGGAACAAATGTATCAGGTGGGCAAAGACAGAGACTATGTATTGCAAGAGCATTACTTAAAAAGCCTAAAATATTAATATTAGATGATTCTACAAGTGCAGTAGATACGAAGACAGATAGCTTAATTAGAAAAGCATTTAAAGAAGAAATACCAAATACAACAAAAATAATAATTGCACAAAGAGTAGATTCTGTTAAAGATGCAGATAAGATTATAGTTTTAGATAATGGAACATTAAATGGATTTGGTACGCATGAAGAATTATTAGAAACAAACGAAATTTATAGAGAAGTATATGAATCGCAAGTGAAAGGAGGAAGTGAAGAATAATGCAAAACAAAAAGAATAGTAGACCTGTGCCTAAAGGAATGAAAATAAGCAAAGGTACAGCAAAAAGACTATTAAAATGCATAACAAGTAATTACAAAAAACAACTTATATTTGTAGTAATTGCAATTATTGTAAGCTCAGTAGCAAATGTTGCAGGTTCACTTTTCCTTAAAACTTTAATAGATGATTATATAGAACCACTATTGCTAGAACCAAATCCAGTATTCACAGGACTTTTAAAAGCAATAGGTATGATGGGAACAATATACTTAGTTGGTGTAATATCAACTTATGCATATAGAAGAATTATGGCAACTGTAAGTCAAGGTGTACTAAAACAAATAAGAGATGAAATGTTTGATAAGATGCAAAGTTTTCCAATAAAATATTTTGATACACATACACACGGAGATATAATGAGTCATTACACAAACGATATTGATACTTTATCTCAAATGATATCACAAAGTTTGCCACAACTTATATCAGCAATAATAACAATAGGAGCAGTACTTTGTGCGATGTTAAGTATTAGCATACCATTAACAATATTTATACTTGTATTTGTATTTTTCATGTTAAAAATAACAGGAAAGATAGCAGGAAGAAGTGGAAGATATTTTGCAAGCCAACAAAAGACATTAGGTGAGATGAATGGCTACATTGAAGAAATGATAAGCGGACAAAAAGTTGTAAAAGTATTTACTTACGAAGAAGAAGCAAAGAAAAAGTTTGATGAAATAAATTCTAGATTATGTGATGATTCAAGAACAGCAAACAAATATGCAGCAATACTTATGCCTATACTAAATAACTTAGGAAACCTAGAATATGTACTTGTTGCAATTATAGGAGGAATGATATCAATTTATGGAAATAGTGCACTTTCAATAGGCGCAATAGCTTCATTTTTGCAATTAACAAAAAGCTTTAATCAACCAATTAACCAAATATCAAACCAATTAAACTCAATTGTAATGGCATTAGCAGGAGCAGAAAGAATATTTAAACTTATAGATAATGAGCCAGAAATAGATGAAGGATATGTAACATTAGTAAATGCTAAAAAAGTAAATGGTGAGATACAAGAAACAGAAGACCATACTGGAATGTGGGCATGGAAACATCCTCATCATGATGGAACATTAACATATGTAGAATTAAAGGGACACATAGAGTTAACGAATGTAGATTTCGGGTATGAACCAGAAAAATTAGTATTACATGATGTTTCACTATATGCAAAACCAGGTCAAAAAATTGCATTTGTAGGAGCAACAGGAGCAGGGAAAACAACTATAACTAACTTGATAAATAGATTCTACGATATAGAAGATGGGAAAATAAGATATGATGGAATAAATATAAATAAAATTAAGAAAGCAGATTTAAGAAGGTCATTAGGAATAGTTTTACAAGATACAAACTTATTTATTGGAACAATAAAAGAAAACATCAAATATGGTAAAGAAAAAGCAACAGATGAAGAAGTAATAAATGCAGCAAAACTAGCAAATGCACATGATTTTATAATGAGATTACCAAAAGGATATGATACACAATTAACTTCAAATGGAGCTAATTTATCGCAAGGACAAAGGCAGTTATTATCAATAGCTAGAGCAGCAATAAATGATCCACCAGTTATGATTTTAGATGAAGCAACAAGCTCAATAGATACAAGAACAGAAAAAATAGTTCAAGAAGGTATGGACAAATTAATGGAAGGAAGAACTGTACTCGTAATAGCTCATAGATTATCAACAGTAAGAAACTCAAAAGCAATAATAGTATTAGAACATGGAAGAATAATAGAAAGAGGAGATCATGAAGAGCTAATAGCACAAAAAGGAAAATATTATCAATTATATACAGGAGCTTTTGAATTAGAATAGAGATTGAAACTTTTTTCAAGCAAAGTGTTGACTTTGCTTGAATTTTTTGGTATAATTTACAAGTTGAAAAATACGCACGCAGAATTTAGTTTAAGATTGTGCTTAAACTAAAAATGTTTAAGTGTTCTTAAATGAATAAAGATTTTGCGGAGGAAAATAACAAGGAGGAATGAAAAATGGCAGTAGTTGCAATGAAACAATTACTTGAAGCAGGTGTACATTTCGGACACCAAACAAAAAGATGGGACCCAAAAATGGCTGAATATATTTATCAAGCTAGAAATGGTATCCACATTATCGATTTACAAAAAACATCTAAAAAAATTGACGAGGCATATGCATTCGTTAAGGAAATCGCAGAGGAAGGACAAGACATTCTATTTATAGGAACAAAGAAACAAGCACAAGAATGTGTTAAAGAAGCTGCAGAAAAAAGCGGTATGTTCTATATTGACCAAAGATGGTTAGGTGGAATGCTTACAAACTTTAAAACTATTAAAACAAGAGTAGAAAGACTAAAAAAATTAGAAGCAATGCAAGAAGATGGAACATTTGATGTTTTACCTAAAAAAGAAGTTGCTAAATTAAAAAATGAAATGGAAAAACTAGAAAAAAATCTAGGTGGAATTAAAGAAATGACAAAACTACCAGGAGCAATATTTGTAGTAGATCCAAAAAATGAAAGAATAGCTGTTTTAGAAGCTAAAAAATTAGGAATACCAGTAATTGGTTTAGTAGATACAAACTGTAGTCCAGTTGATGTTGATTACCCAATTCCAGGAAATGACGATGCAATTCGTGCTGTAAAATTAATTACAGACGTAATGGCAAATGCAGTTATAGAAGGAAGACAAGGAGAAATATTAGAAACAAGTTCAGAAGTTGAAGTAGTAGAAGAAGTTGCTACAGAACCAACAGATATGGAAGAAGTAGTTGCTGAAAGCGAAGAATAGAAATTGTAGGGGCGACCATTGGTCGTCCGTTCTTCAAAGAATTTACTAAAAAGCCCCTTTAACAAGGGGGCTGTCACCGATAGGTGACTGGGGGTTCTTAAAGAGTGAATAATTAATAGTGAAGAGGTAATAGTCAATAGTACAAAATTTGCTTCACAAATTTTGAAGGAGGAAGAGATATGATTACAGCAAGTTTAGTTAAAGAGTTAAGAGAAAAAACAGGTGCAGGAATGATGGACTGCAAAAAAGTTTTAACAGAAACAGATGGAGATATGGAAAAAGCAGCTGAGTTATTAAGAGAAAGAGGAATAACAAAAGCAGCTAAAAAATCAGATAGAATTGCTGCAGAAGGTTTAGTATATTGCCACATAGAAGAAGATAAGAAATTAGGAGTTGTATTAGAAGTTAATGCAGAAACAGACTTCGTTGCAAAAAATGAAGATTTTAGAACATTTGTAAAAGAAACAGCTGAACATATAGCAGTTAAAAATCCAGCAACAGTTGAAGAATTATTAGAACAAAAATCTGTTAAAGATGATACAAAAACAATTAGTGATATATTAACAGATAAAATAGCAACAATTGGTGAAAATATGTCAATAAGAAGATTTGCAAGATTTGAAACAGATGGATTAGTTGAAACATATACACATGGAGATGGAAAAATAGGAGTTATGGTTGAATTTGCAAAAGGAACATCAGAAGTTGCAAAAGATGTATGTATGCAAATTGCAGCAGCAAGACCAGAATATCTAAACAGAGAAGAAGTTCCAGCTGATGTTGTAAATCATGAAATGGAAATATTAAAAGCACAAGCTATGAATGAAGGAAAACCAGCAGAAATAGCAGAAAAAATGGTTAAAGGAAGAATAGGGAAATTCTACTCAGAAATTTGCTTAGTAGACCAAGCTTTTGTAAAAAATCCAGATATAACAGTTAATGGTTTATTAGAACAAAATGGAGCAGAAATAAAAAGATTTGTAAGATTCGAAAAAGGTGAAGGATTACAAAAAAGAGAAGAAAATTTTGCAGAAGAAGTTGCAAAACAAATCAAGTAGAATTTAGATGATATACTAGGGCAGGGCTTTATGAGTCTTGCCCAATTTTAAGTAAAGACAATTTTATGTAGGGGTCGCACTCTTGGGCGACCCGTACTACAATGAAACAGTGAAGAGTGAATAATGAATAGTACAAAATTTGCAGAGCAAATTTTGGTGTAGGGGCTAGCATAGTGTTTGCCCGTGCACCAAAGGATTTATTTGTAGGGGCGACCATTGGTCGTCCGCACTTGGAAAAAATATCTAAAAAGGAAGGAAGAAAAAAATGAATAACGAAAAGATTAGAAATGTAGCAATAATTGCACACGTTGATCACGGAAAAACAACAATGGTAGATGCTTTGTTAAGACAAAGTGGAACATTCAGAACAAACGAGCAAGTTGCTGAAAGAGTAATGGACTCAAATGATTTAGAAAAAGAAAGAGGAATAACAATTTTAGCAAAGAATACAGCAGTAACATATAATGACATAAAAATAAATATAGTAGATACTCCAGGACATGCTGATTTTGGAGGAGAAGTTGAAAGAGTTCTAAAAATGGTAGATGGTGTTTTACTTCTAGTAGATGCTTTTGAAGGTGCTATGCCTCAAACAAGAGAAGTACTTAAAAAATCATTAGCATTAAATTTAAAACCAATAGTTGTTATAAACAAAATAGATAGACCAGGGGCAAATCCAGCAAAAGTAGTTGATGAAGTATTAGAACTATTTATAGAACTAAATGCAAACGATGAACAACTTGATTTTCCAGTAATATATGCATCAGCTAAAAATGGTATAGCTAAAATGGACTTGAATGAAGAAACAGATAATGTAAATTGTATCTATGAGACAATAATCAACACAATAGAAGCACCAAAATGCAACATAGAAGGAACTGCTCAAATGTTAGTATCAAATATTGATTATGATGACTACTTAGGAAGATTAGCAATAGGTAGAATTGAAAGAGGAACTATAAAAACAGGAATGCCAGTTGCTGTTTGCAAAAATGATAAAAATATTCAAGGAAAAATTGCAAAATTATTTACATATAGAGGATTAAAAAAATATGAAGTAGAAGAAGCCGAAGCTGGGGATATAGTAGAAATATCAGGTATTGCAGACATCAATATAGGAGATACAATATGTGATCTTAATAATCCAGAAAAAATACCATTTGTAGATATTGATGAACCAACAGTATCAATGACGTTCTCAGTAAATAACGGACCTCTTGCAGGAAGAGAAGGAGAATTTGTAACATCAAGACACATTAGAGATAGATTATTTAAAGAATTAGAAAGAAATGTAAGTTTAAGAGTGCGCGAAACTGAAACACCAGATAGCTTTGAAGTATGTGGACGTGGAGAACTACATTTATCAGTATTAATAGAAACAATGAGAAGAGAAAAATTCGAACTTCTAGTTTCAAGACCAAAAGTTATAATAAAAGAAATAAATGGTGTAAAATGTGAACCAATAGAAAGATTGGTTGTAAATGTACCAGATGAATCAATAGGAACAGTTATAGAAAAATTAGGAAAAAGAAAAGCAGAAATGGTAAACATGGAACCAGCTGAATTAGGACATACAAAAATAGAATTCAAAATACCAGCAAGAGGATTAATTGGATACAGAACAGAGTTCTTAACAGACACAAAAGGAACAGGAACAATGAACAGCATATTTGATTCATATGAACCATATAAAGGAGAAGTACAATCACGTACAAGAGGTGTTCTAGTAGCATTTGAAGCCGGAACATCAGTAACATATGGATTGTACAATGCACAAGAAAGAGGAGAACTATTCATAGGTGCAGGAGTAGAAGTATATGAAGGAATGATAGTAGGACTAAACTCAAGAAACGAAGACATATCAATAAATGTATGTAAAGAAAAACATTTAACAAATACAAGAGCATCAGGTTCAGACGATGCATTAAGACTAGTTCCGCCAATTCAAATGTCGCTAGAAAAAGCAATAGAATTTATAGAAGATGACGAGCTAGTAGAAATAACACCAAAGAATATAAGATTAAGAAAGAAAATATTAGACTCAAAAACAAGAGAAAGACTAGCAGCAAGAGCAAAAAAATCAGAATAATTTACGTAAATGCAGAAATATTTTCTGCATTTATTAATATGTAGTAAATATTATAAAATAGCCCAACGCAGGTGTTATATATTTTTTTCGAATAAAAACGGGCAACAAGCCAACGGCTTACGGATTACCCTCGTAGCTATGTTGACTGTTTTTTATGAGAATAAAACATATATAACACCGACGAGATTGGGCGGATTTTAAAAGATAGGAATGATAAAATGAGAACAATAGAACAAATAAAAGAAAAAGCACTAGAAGACCACATACCAATAATAATGGATGATACACTAGATGCCGTTAAAAAAATATTAGAAGAATCAAAACCTAAAAAAATATTAGAAATAGGCACAGCAGTAGGATACTCAGCAATAAGATTTTCAAAATATTTATCAGAAAATGGTTATATTGATACGATAGAAAGAGATACAGAAAGAGCGAAAGAAGCAAAGCAAAATATAGCAGACCTTATGTTAGAAGATAAAATACATATATTTGAAGGAGATGCTTTAGAAATATTACCAACACTAACTGGTCCATATGATGTAGTTTTTATAGATGCTGCAAAAGGAAAATACCCTATCTTTTTAGCAGAGGCTTTGCGAATGCTATCAAATAATGGTATAATAGTAGCAGATAATGTTTTATATAAAGGTTATGTTATGAGTGATTATAACAAACATAAACAAAGAACAGCAGTAAGAGGACTTAGAGAATTTTTAAAAGACTTAGAAGAAAATGAAAATTTGACTACAGAAATTTTAGAAGTAGGAGACGGACTTGCAATAAGCAAAAGGAGAGGATAATATGCAAAATTCATATAAAATACCAGATGATTTAGCAGAAAAAATAAGAAAAGAATCAGCAGAAATAGCTAGAAAAAGTAAATCTAGAGCAGAAGAGTATGATGCATATTTGGGATTTGTAGAAAGTCAAAAAGAATTTTTTCAAGAGGATATAAAGATAATTTTAGAAATATTGAATAAATTAATAATTGAAGGTAAGTTATATATACATACAAAATTAGTAGCAAGAATTAAAGATTCGGAAAGTGCAATATATAATGATGATATAATACAAAGTGGTGCTAATACACTAATGGGAGAAATATTAAAAAGAATAGAAGAGAAAGATTATGATTTATTGGAAACAGATAAAGGAAGGTGTAAGACACCAACACTTAAAATGTTAGATGATGTTTTTGGAATTACAATAATTACAGACACACAAGAGGAAGTAGATATACTATATAAAGAAATACAAGAAAAATTCAAAATAGAAAAATATAAAAAAATGAACAAACCAAATTACCATGCTACACATTTGACGATGTGGAAAGATCCAAATAATGAACAATCTCCTCTTGTAGAATGTCAATTAAAAACAAGACAGGATTATATAGATTCATATGATCATACACTTTATAAGGTAGAATCTAATATAGAAAGAAAATTAGAACAAGAGGACAAAATTCAAAAAAATCAAAGAGTAAAATTAAATCAAGATGGAGTAAGAAAAGTAGAAGGAATTATACAAGAATATTATGATAAAGGTAAATTTAGTATAATTTCAAATATACCAAGAATGTGGGAAGCTACATTTAATGAAGATGAAGAAGAAATGAAAATGATAAGATTAACAGAACAACAAATATTAAAAAGAGTTTATCCAAGTATTGTAATACGTTCAGATAAAATGAGATAAATATAAGGAGAAATTTATGAAGAAACCAGAACTATTGGCCCCTGCAGGGTCATTTGAAAAAGCGAAAGTAGCATTTGAATATGGAGCGGATGCCATATATTGTGGAACGTCAAAACTATCATTAAGATCAAGAGTAGAAATAGATGATAATGAGTTAGCCAGAATAATAGAATATGCACACAGCATAAACAAAAAAGTATATGTACCACTAAACATATATGCTAGAGACTATATGTATGAAGATATAAAAAAACAAGTTGAAATGTTAGATAAAATTAAAGTAGATGGAGTAATTGTATCAGATGGTGGAGTAGTAGAAACTATAAAAGAAATAGCACCAAATTTACCAATACATATTAGTACACAAGCAAATACAGTAAGTTACCATACAAGTAAATTCTGGTATAATAATGGGGCAAAGAGAGTAATTCTAGCTCGAGAATTAAATAAAGAAGAAATAAAAGAATTAATGGAAAAAAAGCCAGAGGATTTAGAAGTAGAAATGTTCATACATGGAGCTATTTGTTATGGATATTCAGGAAGATGCCATTTAAGTGACTTCTTAGCAGGAAGGGGAGCAAATTTAGGAGATTGTGCACAAAGTTGTAGATGGGCATATAATTTATATTTAGAAGAAAAGAACAATCCTGGGCTTATGATGCCAGTTGAACAAGATGAACATGGGACATATATATTATCATCAAAAGACATGTGTTTAATAAAAGAATTACCAGAAGTAATTGAAATGGGAATAGACAGTTTAAAAATAGAAGGAAGATTAAAAACAGAGTATTATTTAGCAACAATAATAAATACATATAGAACTGCAATAGACGATTACTTTACAAATCCAGAAGAATATGATTATACAAAATATCTAAAAGAATTAGAAAAAACAAAAACAAGAGGATTAACAACATTCTATTTTAACGATAAAAATAATAAAGATTTTCAAGAATATGAAGGAAAACAATACAATCCAAATTATGAATTTGGAGGAAAAGTGCAGGAATATAATAAAGAAAAGAGTATAATAGAAATAAAGAACAGATTACAGGTAGGAGATATTTTAGAATTAATAATACCAAATGAAATAGAACCACATAAATTTACAATAGACAAGCTATGGGACTCAGAAACAGACGAAGAAATAGACCATGTTAATCCAGGAAAAGAAGGACAAAAGGTTAAACTTCATATACCGGTTGAAGCAAAAACTAATTGGATTTTAAGACGACAGAAATAAATTTGAAAAATTAAGTTTAATTTATGAATTGTTTTACATTAAAAATTCTGAAAGTGAAGGGTTCGAAGCGTATTGAAGTTAGAAGTTCTAAGAAATTTTTATGGAAATAGTTCATCCTGAAAGGGTGCCGTAAAAATTTCATAGAAATTCTACGAATGGAGCGAGACAACTGAACTGCAAGAATTATTAATGTAAAACAAGCAAGAAAACGAAAGGAAAAAATTATGTTAAAAAGAATATATTTTAGTACAGAAGACCAAATAGAATTAGTAGGCCTATTAGAGACACCAGAAAATCCTACAAATAAAGTTATAATATCAATCCATGGAATGCAAAGCAATTGCTTAAAACAAAGAGAAACAATATTAAGTGAAAATATATCTAAATCAGGAACAGCATATTTTGCATTTAATAATAGAGGCGCAGAAGTAATTACATATACAAAAAAAGTAACAGGTGAAAAGGAGCTAAACGGCGGAGTTGTATATGAAGATGTACTAGATGGATATTATGATATAAAAGCTGCAGTAAGCAAAATGATTGAATTAGGATTTACAGACATATATTTGCAAGGGCATAGCTTAGGATGTACAAAAATAGTATATGCATATAACAAATTAAAACAAGAAAGTAACATAGATAATATAAAAGGAATAATCTTATTATCATTAGTAGATATACCAGATTGCCAAAAATACGATTTGGGCGACAAATATAATAGAATGATGACTTATGCTGAAGCAAAAGAAAGAGAAGGAAAAGAAAGAGAGTTAATGCCAGAAGAAAGTTTTGACCATCCAATAAGTGTAAAATCATATTTAAGATACTTCAAATACAATAAAGATATAGACTTTGCAAGATTTAGCGATAAAGATTATGATTTTAAAGAATTAAATAATATTGAGATACCGCTATTCTTAAGATGGGGTAATGTATATGAATTAGTAATACAAAATCTAGACGAGCTAGTAGAATTTTTGAAAACCAAGATAAATAACAAAAAATTAGATATAGGTTACATAGATGGAGCAGACCATGGGTACACAGGAAAAGAAAAGTTATTGGCAGAGCAAATAATTAGATTTATCTCATAAAGTCCGCCCAATCTCGTCGGAGTTATATATGTTTTGTTCTCATAAAAAGCAGTCAACATGGCTGACGAGGGTAATCCGTAAGCCGTTGGCTTGTTGCTCGTTTTTATTCGAAAAAAATATATAACTCCTGCGTTGGGCTGCTATAGATTAAAGAATAGATTTTGCAAATAACTATAATAGGAGGAAAAAATGACAGATAAGTTAATAATAGTGGAATCACCTGCAAAGGCGAACACAATAAAGAAATTTTTAGGTGGAAATACAAAAGTTGTTGCATCAATGGGTCATATTAGAGATTTACCCAAATCAAAAATGGGAGTAGATGAAAAGACTCTTGAGCCTCAATATATAAATATTAGAGGAAAAGGAGATTTAATTAAAAAACTAAAAAAAGATGCAAAAGATGCTAAAAAAGTATATCTGGCAACTGACCCTGACCGTGAAGGAGAAGCAATAGCATGGCATTTGGCACATATTTTAGATATAGACCCAAATGAAATATGTAGAGTAACATTTAATGAAATTACAAAAGAAGCAGTAAAAAATGCAATAAAAGAGCCAAGAAAAATAGATATGGACTTAACAGATGCTCAACAAGCAAGAAGAGTGTTAGATAGAGTTGTAGGTTATAAAATAAGCCCAGTATTATGGAAAAAAGTACAAAAAGGTTTATCAGCAGGAAGAGTTCAATCAGTAGCAGTAAAACTAATAGTAGAAAGAGAAGAAGAAATAGAAAACTTTATACCAGAAGAATATTGGAATATATATGCAAATTTAAAAGATGCAAAAAGCAAAAAAAGTTTCCAAGCGAAATTCTATGGTAAAGATAATAAAAAAATAGATATACATTCAGAAGATGAAGTAAAACAAATAATAGAACAAATAGAAAAAGCTAAATACGTTGTAGAAGAAGTAAAAAATGGCGAAAAGAAAAGAACACCAGCACCACCATTTACAACAAGTACAATGCAACAAGAAGCATCAAGAAAATTAGGCTTTTCAATTAAAAAAACAATGTCTGTAGCACAAGGACTTTATGAAGGTGTTAAAGTAGAAGGTAAAGGAACAGTAGGTTTAATTACATATATGAGAACAGATTCTACTAGAATATCAGAAGAAGCAAGAAAATGGGCAAAAAACTACATAGAAGCAGAATATGGACCAGAATACTATGAAAATAGATATTATAAATCAAAAGCAGAAGCCCAAGATGCACATGAAGCTATAAGACCAACATATGTAGAACTATCACCAGAGAAAATCAAATCAAGCTTGACAGCAGATCAATATAAGTTATACAGATTAATATATAATAGATTTATAGCAAGCCAAATGGCAGCAGCAATATATGATACAATTGCAGTAAAAATATTGGCAAACGACTACAATTTTAGAGCTAATGGTCAAACAATAAAATTCAAAGGATTTATGACTCTATATGTAGAAACATTGGACTTTGAAGAAAAAGAAGAATTTGAAAAAATCCCATCATTAGTGGAGGGACAGGAAGTAAAAAAAGAAAAGATAGAAACAAAACAAAGTTTCACAGAACCACCACCAAGATATACAGAAGCAAGCCTTGTAAAAACATTAGAGGAAAAAGGAATAGGAAGACCAAGTACTTATTCTCCTACAATTACAACAATATTAGCAAGGAGATATATAGAAAAAATGCAGAAACAACTACATCCAACAGAGCTTGGTAAAATAGTAAACAAACTATTAGTAGAAAATTTCCCAGATGTTATAAATGTAGAATTTACAGCTGAAATGGAAGAAAAATTTGATGGAATTGCAGAAGGAAAAGAAGAATGGAAAAAAGTTATACAAGAATTTTATGGACCATTTAAAAATGTAGTAGAAAAAGTAGAAAAAGAATTAGAACATGTAAAATTAGAATATGAAGTATCAGATGTGCCATGTGAAAAATGTGGTAGAATGATGGTAATAAAATACGGTAGATATGGTAAATTCTTAGCTTGCCCAGGATATCCGGAATGTCAAAACGCAAAACCATTAGTTGAAACAATTGATGAGGCATGTCCAAAATGTGGAGGAAAAATCCAAGTTAGAAAAACAAAGAGAAGAAGAAATTATTATATATGTGAAAATAATCCAGAAAAATGTGATTATATATCTTGGAATAAACCATCACAAGAAGGAAAAGAGAAAAAAGTTGTAAAGGCAAAAACTAAGAGAAAAACTACAAAAAGAACAAAGAAAAAATAATTAAGGGAGGTGACAGAAGATGAATCAATACGTATGTACAGTATGTGGACATATTTATGATGAAGAGGCAGAAGGAGTAAAATTTGAAGATTTACCAGAAGATTGGGTATGTCCTTTATGCGGAGTAGGAAAAGATATGTTTAAAAAAGTTGATTAATAAATAATAATAGGTCGCTATTTTTAGCGACCTGTTATCATGTTATCTCAATAACGTAAACCAACTCTCAACCACATGAGCTAGCATATTGCCAAAGCTCAATTTTTTTACATCATCATTAGCAATTAAATTTACAGTTCCTAGAATTTCATCATTTAATGAGAAAATAACTTCTCCAACTTTTTGACCTTTTGTAACAGGAGCTTCAATAATTTCTGGAAGAGCAACTGTCGTTGTAATATTTGAAGATTGACCTTTTGGAATTAATGCCCCAGCATCATTTTCAAATGAAATTTCAACATTTGAATTTGTTCCCTTATTTACTGTAATATTTTTTACAGAATCACCTTTATTACTATATTTGTAATATTCAAAATTACTAAAACCGTAATCTAAAAGTTTTTTAGCTTCTTCAAAACGAATGTTAGAAGTTTCTCCTCTCATAACAACAGCGATTAAAGAAAGATCATCTCTTGTAGCAGTTGCAGAAAGATTAAATAAAGCAATTGAAGTAGAACCAGTTTTTAATCCAGTACAACCTTCATAATTTCTAAGTAATTTATTAGTATTAACTAGTTCAGATTCACCATTCCTTAAACTATCCATCCAAATTGTGGTGTAATTTGTAATAGAAGGATGATTAATCATAAGTTCCCTAGACATAAGAGCAATATCATAGGCTGATGTAACATGACCATCCTCATCAATACCATGGCAATTTTTAAATGTTGTATCATTCATTCCAAGTTCTTTAGCACGTTTATTCATCTGCTCAACAAATAATTCTTGACTACCAGAAATATGTTCAGCCATAGCAACACAGCAATCATTAGCAGAAACAACGCAAATAGCTTTTAACATTTCATTAACAGTTAAAGTTTCAGTTGTATCTAACCAAATTTGAGAACCACCCATAGACGCAGCAGTTTCAGAACAAGAAACATTATCCTCAAGAGAAATAACACCATTATCAAGAGCTTCCATGATAAGTAAAATAGTCATAACTTTAGTAACACTGGCAGGTCTAAGCTGTTCATGGATGTTATGATCATAAAGAATAGTACCTGTAGATTGTTCCATAAGAATAGCACCACCGCAAGTTAAATTAAGAAAATTCCCCTCTTGACTATTAATAGCAGCAGAAGTAGAAATAGCTTCAGGAAGAGAGAAATCAGACCAAACAAAAACGCTATCAGATGCAAGAACAGGACTTATACACGAACACAACAAAATAAAAATTAAAAAATATGTAAAAATTTTATTCATAAAATCCTCCATTATGAATTTAAAAAATCTATACTAACCTAAATCTTAAATAATATAGATTTTAACTTGCGGTCTCCAGCCGCGGTTTAATATCTACTATATTCTAATTAATTATTACGATAACTAGTATTATAGTAAGAATTGCACGCCTCCGGCTCCTCAAGGGTCGACCTCGTTTGCAATCTATATTATTTAAGATTTAGGCAGATTATATATTAAATTATATGAACAAAGTATAAAATTATAACTAGAATGGATTAAAGAATAAAGACTTAATGCAGAAAAGAGCCCAACGCAGGAGTTATATATTTTTTTTTGAATAAAAACTGGCAACAAGCCAACGGCTTACGGATTACCCTCGTAGCCATGTTGACTGTTTTTATGAGAACAAAACATATATAACTCCGACGAGATTGGGCGGATTTTATAGTAATTATGACGAAATTTTAACAATACTAACATCAACACTATCAGGTGTATTAGAAACATATAATTTAATATCAAAATCATTATTATTAGCAAACTGAAAATCACAAGAACCATAGCTTACACAAGCATCCATACCTTCTGGAACATAGTATACAGGACCACTATGTTCATGTCTTTCAACAACAGTTAAACCAGAAGCATTAAGTACAGCATTATATAAAGTAGTACTTACCTGACATTTTCCTCCACCATAAGCTTGAATAGTATTGCCTTCGGAATCGAATGTGTCTGCCTTTTTATATCCATCTTCAGGCGTAGCAGGACCAAGAGTATTACAAAAAGAAAAAGTTTCTCCTGCTTTAACAATAATACCGTTTAGAGAATTACAGGCAAGAGTTATATTTGTTTGCCTATCAGGGTCTTTTTGAGAAACTTTAGTAGAAAAAGAAGAAAGAGGTTCTTCAGTAGGTTCATTTGAAGCTTTATTAGGAGAAGTATCAGAAGCAGATAACTTTTCAGTATTATAATCATCGATATTTTCAGCAGGAATATCATTATTGCCACAGCCTGTTAAAAAAATAGACATTCCAACGATAAGAAACAGTAAAATTTTCAAATAAAAGACCTCCAAGATTAAAATTTGTATATAGTTTATCCAAAAAACGTAATAAAATTCGCCTCACCTATACAAAAAATAAAAAATATGTGATATAATTTCCTATGTAGAATTTAAAAGGAGCAAATAATATGAAATTAATTGCAATAATTGGAACAATTATAGTAATGTTTGGAGTTATATTAATATATGACGCTAGACATATAACAAGAAAAATATTTAGCTTTGGAGATCAAAATGAAGCAGTGCATGCTTTAAAAATTACAGGATTTGTTATAGCAATAGTAGGGGGATTTTTAATTATGTTATAACAACTAAAATGGAGGTATTATGAAAAAACAGGAAATATTACAAATAGCAAAAAAATTTGATATTAATGGGTTACCAGTAGATGCAAAGTTAATAGAAAGTGGACATATAAATAAAACATATTTAATAAACTACGATGATGGTAAGAAATACATATTACAATATGTAAATACAAGTGTTTTTCCAAATATTACAGAACTAATGAGCAATATAGAAAAAGTCACACAATTTATAAAACAAAAAGAAGATTCTACAACATTAACTTTTATAAAAACAAGAGAAGAAGATCCAAAATACATATATAATAATTGGAGAATGCAAGAATTTATAAATAATACAAAGACATATATATCAACAGAAAGTCTACAAGTATTAGAACAAGCAGGAAAAGCAGTAGGAGATTTTCAAAGAGAAGTAGACGGATTTGATGCATCAACATTATATGAAATAATAGAAAAGTTCCATTACACTCCAAACAGAGTAAAACAATTTATGGATGCAATGCAAAGCAAGGAAAACAATAAAGAAAGAAAAGAACGTTTTGAAAAGGCTGAAGAATGTATAAAATTTTTAACAGATAAAAAAAGAATTGAAAGATCTAGTATAATAACAAGTAAATTAGAAACAGGAGAGATTCCTTTAAGAGTAACACATAATGATACAAAATTAAGCAATATATTATTTGATAAAGATACAAATGAGTATAAATGTTTAATAGATTTAGACACAATTATGCCAGGGTCATTAGTGTATGATTTTGGAGAAGGAATTAGAACAGGTATAACTTTAGCAGCTGAAGATGAAGAAGATTTATCAAAAATATATGTAGATATGAATAGATTTGAAGCATATGTAAAAGGTTTTTTATCTACTATTAATGATGCCATTACAAAACAAGAATTAGAATTATTACCAATGGGTGCATGGATGATGACATATGAAAATTCTTTGAGATTTTTAGCTGATTATTTAAACGGAGATATATATTTTGCAATAAATAAAGAAAAAGAAGATCATAATTTAATAAGAGCAAAAGCACAAATTGAAATTGTTAGACAAATAGAAGAAAATGAAGAAAAAATGAAAGGAATGATAAAACAATATGGATTATAATGAATTAGCAGATTTAATATTTCCAAATTCAAAGGAAATAGAATATTACGAGGAAAAATATCCAGAAAGGAACTTACCAGAAGGAGCAATGGTAACACGTTTTGCACCTAGCCCAACAGGATTTGTTCATATAGGCGGGCTATTTGGAGGAATTATAGATAAAAAATTAGCAGAACAATCAAATGGAGTTTTTATATTAAGAATTGAAGACACAGACCAAAAAAGAGAAATAGAAAATGGTACAGTTCAAATTGTAAATAGCTTAAAAGATTTTGGAATAGAACCAGATGAAGGAATGGTTGGTGAAACCGAAGAAAAAGGAATTTATGGTCCATATAAGCAAAGCCAAAGAAAGGAAATATACCAAGCTTATGCAAAATCATTAATTAAAAGAGGACTAGCATATCCCTGCTTTTGTACACCAGAAGAATTAGATGAAATAAGACAAAAACAAGAGACTGCAAAAATAAGACCAGGATATTATGGAGTATGGGCAAAGTATAGAAATCTTCCAACCAATGAAGCTGCTGAGAAAATTAAAAATGGAGAACAGTATATAATAAGATTTAGATCTCAAGGTAGAGAAGATAGAAAAATAAAACATAAAGATGTTATAAAAGGAAATATAGAATTTCCAGAAAATGACCAAGATATAGTTATAATTAAAGCAGATGGCTTACCAACATATCATTTTGCTCATGCAATAGATGATCATCTAATGAGAGTAACACATGTAATTCGTGGAGATGAATGGGTATCATCATTACCATTACACTTAGAATTATTTAAAACATTAGGATTTAAACCACCTAAATATGCTCACACTGCTACTATAATGAAAGATGAGAATGGAAGTAAAAGAAAAATAAGTAAAAGAAAAGACCCAGAAGCAGCAGTAAGTTATTATCATGAAGAAGGAATTCCACAAGAAGCGGTTGTAGAATACTTGCTTAATATTGCTAACTCAAATTTTGAACCTTGGAGAAGAGCAAATAAAAATGCAGATATAACTGAATTTGAGTTACAACTAAATAAAATGAGTGTAAGTGGTGCAGTCTTTGATATGGTAAAACTATTAGATGTTTCAAAAAATGTTATATCAAAATTTACAGCAGAGAAAATATATTTTGAATCATTAGAATGGGCTAAAAGATATGACAATGAATTAAAAGAATGGCTAGAAATAGATAAAGAATATGCACTTAGAATATTAAATATAGAAAGAGGAAATGAAAAACCAAGAAAAGATATATCAAAATGGTCTGAAATTAAGAAATCAATAGAATATATGTATGATAATGTATTTGAAAATAATACAAATTATGAATTCCAAAAAATCTCAAATATGGATGAAATAAAAACAATATTAAATTCATACTTAGAAAAACATTTTGATATTGAAAATGACAAACAAACTTGGTTTGACAGAATGAAAGATTTAGCAGAAGAAATGGGATATGCAAGAGAAGTTAAACAATATAAACAAGAACCAGATAAATATAAAGGACATGTAGGAGATATAAGTACCGTAATAAGAGTGGCTTTAACAGGTAGATGTAATACACCAGACCTTTATGAAATAATGCAAATATTAGGAAAAGATTCTATAATAAAAAGAATAAATAAAATATGTGGAGGAAACTAATGAAAAATCAAAGAGGAGCTATAACAGTAGGAGGTATTATATTAATAATAATACTAATTATTGCACTTTTATTTGTATTTAATATATATAGGAAAAACTATTTTAGTGGTTTTGAAAAAGCAATTTTACTTGAAGATGCAACAAACTTCTCAAGAGATTCGAGAGAAAAATACTCAGAGGATAATAGTTACAAAATAGAAAATTACAATTATAATGATGCAGCTTTTTATAAAGAAATTGAAGTAGAACCTGATACACCATATAAGATAACTTGTATGGTAAAAACGGAAAATGTTGAACGCGAATTAGAAAATGAAGATGGAGGAGTTACTATTGGGGTAATGGATACGACCCAATACTCTTATCCAATAGAAGGTACAAATGATTGGCAACAAATAGAATATATATTTAATTCACAAGATTCAACAACAGCAAAAATAAGTTTTAGACTAGGCGGAAATACTAATAAATGTAAAGGCACGGTTTGGTTTTCAGACTTTAAACTTGAAAAAGGTATAAAAAGTGAAGATTCTGAATGGAAGGTTGCCTGTTTCTTTATAAATGAATTAGACGTAGAAATAGAAGGAAAACAGTATAATTTAAAATTGAATCTTACAGATAAAGAAAACGTAAAACTTAATATGGAAAGATATAAAGATGATTGTTATCAATTTTCAAATAAAAAGATGACAGTAACTTATGATACATACGAAATAGAAGAACCAATAACAACAATTTCATATTCTGAAGAACACGGATATCATATTTTACCAAATGATGTTAAAGAACAAATATATCCAATAGTTAAACAAAATGAATATGATCATATATTTGTTGTTTGCAGGATGGAAAATGATGATGGAACTATGTTAATACCTATAAAAGAAAATTGGATAGGTCTAGGTGGAATGGATATGTATGGCATAGGATTTTCTTTAGTTCGAATAAATAGCAGAGCAAATCAATATACCTATAAATATGGAATAACAAATCAAGCACCAGAAGAAGTATACCTACATGAATTTTTACATACTTTAGAAAGAAATTGTATGGAAAATGGTTATGATATTCCAGCATTACATGATTATGAAATGTATGGCTATAATGAAGCTGGAGTAGAAGGATTAAATGAATGGTATGAGGACTATATGAGAGAAGAAGTTTATGATGCAGAAAGAGGAACATATGTAGGGCTAAATGATTCTGCTTATACCTCACAACCATTTAATAATGAAAACTTTAAATATTCAATAGAAGAAGAATTATATGATGAACCACAAAATTTGTTTGAAGAAATACAAGCAATGTTTAAAGTATTAACAGGTAAAAATTAAAAATGCAAAGGAACGACACATTATGTCGTTCCTTAAATATGCAAAAAAGGAGAAAAAAATGAGAGTATCAGATTTTAATTATGAATTACCAAAAGAGCTAATTGCACAACATCCACTTGAAAAAAGAGATGAATCTAGGCTAATGGTACTACATAAAGACAATAAAGAAATAGAAAATAAAACATTTAAAGATATAATAGATTATTTAGAACCAGGAGATTGTTTGGTAAGAAATAATACAAAAGTAATACCAGCAAGATTATATGGAAAAATTATAGGAAAAGAAACAATAAAGTTAGTAGAATTTTTATTGCTTAAACAATTGGAAAATAACAATTGGGAAGTAATGGTAAGACCAGGTAAAAAATTAAGAACAGGTACAAAAGTTGAATTTGGAGAAGGACTATTAAGAGCAGAAATTATAGAAGTATTAGAAAACGGAAATAGAAAAGTACATTTTGAATATGAAGGAATATTTAACGAAATTCTAGATCAAATTGGATTAATGCCACTACCACCATATATAACAGAAAGACTAAAAGAAAAAGATAGATATCAAACGGTATATGCTAAGTATGATGGATCAGCTGCAGCACCAACAGCTGGATTACATTTTACAGAAGAATTATTAGAAAAGATTAAAGCAAAAGGTGTAGAAATTGCAAATGTAACTTTGCATGTGGGAATAGGAACATTTAGACCAGTAAAGGTAGAAAATATAGAAGAACATGAAATGCATTCAGAACACTTTTATATAAAACAAGAAGATGCAGATAAAATAAATAAAGCAAAAAAAGAAGGACATAAAATAATAGCAGTAGGAACAACTTCATGTAGAGTTTTAGAAAGTGTTGCCAAAGAAGATGGAACAGTAGAAGAAAGAGAATCAGATACAAGTATATTTATATATCCAGGATATAAATTTAAATGTATAGATAGACTAATAACAAACTTCCATTTACCAGAATCAACATTAATAATGCTAGTGTCTAGCTTAGCAGGACAAGAATTTATAATGGATGCATATAAAAAAGCTGTAGATGAAAAATATAGATTTTTTAGTTTTGGAGATGCAATGTTAATTTTATAATAAAAAGAACCCCCTTCTCGGCTGTTGCCGTGAAGGGGGAAAGGAGTTACTTGGTGTGGACTCGTATAACAATCACATTTACTGTCATGTGATTATCAAGGAAGATAGGCTGAACCATTGTGCTCAGCTCTATTTTCATTGAGTCAGTAATAACAAAATTTTCATCTGTTATTGTCTCACCAAGTTTTCCGCTTTCCACTTTGACTACGTCAAGTAGACAACAGTGGATGCCCTTTGCATCGATAGATGCTTTTGATTGGGCTTGGGCTACCGCTTCTGCGAAGAACAGCGGTTTTGTCTCTGCAAGTTTGTAGAGAAGCTTTTGCTGAAAGTCTCTACAAGCTACAAGAGAATTCTCTACAAGAATTTTGTATCCCCTGGGAAGACTTATGTTGATGTTTGTCATGGTGTAATCCTCCTTTTTATTAATAGAATATAGGTAAAAAACCAAACATCTACATATATTATAACACAATTGACATAAATAGGCAAATTGTTTATGGAAATATTTTTATAAATTTGGAAAAAATTCTAAAAAAATGTTGACGTTAGTGCTATATAAGTGGTATAATATTAAACGTTAATGTTTATTTTTCAGGAGGTGAAAAGAAAAAGTGCCAACAATCAACCAATTAGTAAGAAAAGGAAGAAAAACTTCAACTACAAAATCAACAGCTCCAGCTTTACAAAAAGGATTTAACTCTAAGTTAAACAGACAAACAAATGCAAGATCACCACAAAAAAGAGGAGTATGTACAGTAGTTAAAACAGTTACACCTAAAAAACCAAACTCAGCTTTAAGAAAAGTTGCTAGGGTAAGACTATCAAATGGATATGAAGTAACATCATACATTCCAGGAATAGGACACAACTTACAAGAACACAGTGTTGTTTTAATAAGAGGTGGAAGGGTAAAAGATATCCCAGGTGTTAGATACCATATTATTAGAGGTACATTAGATACAGCAGGTGTTAAAGATAGAATGCAAGCTAGATCTAAGTATGGAGCAAAACGTCCAAAAAAATAAAATTTAAATGAAAAACTTCGTACTACGTTGTCAAACTACATAAAAATTTTATCGACATACACTCGTATAGTCTCAAAAATTTTTATTTGTTTTCCTAGTATTACTCGTTTTTGATTTAAATTTAAAATTGAAAAGTGTTAATGAAGATATGTAATAAAATTTATATAGATATAATTAGCACTGACTGAAAATTAAGATTTCAGAGTAACTTTGATATTTTTTAGTAAAATATCTATTTTTAAGAAAAGGAGTGAAGAAAAGTGCCAAGAAGAGGATATATAGCAAAAAGAGATGTTTTACCAGATCCAATATATAACAGCAAAATAGTAACAAAATTAATAAATAATATAATGTTAGATGGTAAAAAGACAGTTGCTCAAAAAATAGTTTATGATGCATTTGATATAGTAAAAGAAAAAGAAAATAAAGATGCATTAGAAGTATTTGAAACAGCTCTTAACAATATTATGCCAGTTCTTGAAGTTAAAGCTAGAAGAGTAGGTGGAGCAACATATCAAGTTCCAATCGAAATTAGAGCAGAAAGAAGACAAACTTTAGGATTAAGATGGTTAGTAAATTATGCTAGAAATAGACACGAAAAAACAATGGCTGAAAAACTAGCAGCTGAAATATTAGATGCTGTAAATCAAACAGGTGGAGCATTTAAGAAGAAAGAAGAAACACATAGAATGGCAGAAGCTAATAAAGCATTTGCTCACTATAAGTGGTAATTTTAAAAAAATAGGAGGAAAAAATAATGGCAGGTAGAGCATTTCCATTAGAAAGAACAAGAAATATAGGAATAATGGCTCACATAGATGCAGGAAAAACAACTACAACTGAAAGAATTTTGTTCTATACAGGTGTTAACCATAAAATAGGTGAAACTCACGAAGGTGATGCAACTATGGACTGGATGGCACAAGAGCAAGAAAGAGGTATAACAATTACTTCTGCTGCTACAACATGTCAATGGTTAAACCATAGAATAAATATCATCGATACTCCAGGTCACGTTGACTTTACAGTTGAGGTTGAAAGATCTCTAAGAGTATTAGATGGTTCAGTTACTTTTTTCTGTGCAAAAGGTGGAGTTCAACCTCAATCAGAAACTGTTTGGAGACAAGCAGATAAATATCATGTACCAAGAATGGCATATGTAAATAAAATGGATACTACAGGAGCAGATTTCTTTGCTTGTGTAAACCAAATGAAAGACAGATTAAATGCAAACGCTATTCCAGTAGAAATACCAGTTGGTAGCGAAGATACATTTGCAGGAATAGATGACTTAATAAAAATGAAAGCATTTATTCATAAAGATGATTTAGGAAAAGTTATTGAAGAGACAGAAATACCAGCAGACTTAGTTGAAACAGCTAACAAATTCAGAAATGAAATGGTTGAAGCTGCTGCAGAACAAGATGATGAATTAATGATGAAGTATCTAGAAGAAGGAGAACTTTCTGAAGAAGAAATCAAAAAAGGTTTAAGACTAGGAACATTAGCTAATAAAATAGTTCCAGTATGCTGTGGTTCATCATACAAAAACAAAGGTGTTCAAGAATTATTAAACTACATTGTAGAATTCATGCCATCACCATTAGATATACCACATATTAAAGGTGTTACATTAGATGGTGAAGAAACAGAAAGAAAAACATCTGATACAGAACCATTCGCAGCATTAGCATTCAAAATTGCAACAGACCCATTCGTTGGAAAATTATGTTTCTTTAGAGTTTACTCAGGAACATTAGAATCAGGTTCAACAGTTTTAAATGCAAATAAAGATAAGAAAGAAAGAATAGGAAGAATTCTTCAAATGCATGCTAACCATAGAGAAGATATAGATAAAGTATATTCAGGAGATATCGCAGCAGCAGTTGGATTAAGAGAAGTAACAACAGGTGATACACTATGCGATATGAACAGTCCAGTCATACTAGAATCTATGGAATTCCCAGAGCCAGTTATCGAAATCGCAATTGAGCCAAAAGATAAAGTAGCTCAAGAAAAAATGGGTATAGCTTTAGCAAAACATGAAGAAGAGGATCCAACATTCAAAACATATACAAACCATGAAACTGGTCAAACAATTATTGCAGGTATGGGAGAATTACACTTAGACATTATCGTAGATAGATTAAAAAGAGAATTTAAAGTAGAATGTAATGTAGGTAAACCACAAGTTTCTTATAAAGAAACAATAAGAAACAAAGTAAGAGTAGAAGGAAAATTCATACGTCAATCTGGTGGACGTGGACAATACGGACATGTATGGTTAGAAATGGAACCATTAGAGCCAGGTACAGGAGTTCAATTCGAAAGTAAAATTGTTGGTGGTGTTGTTCCAAAAGAATACGTTAAACCAACAGAAGAAGGTATCCGTGAAGCAGCAGAAAGCGGTATCTTAGCTGGTTACCCAGTTATAGACTTTAAAGCTACTTTAGTAGACGGTTCTTACCATGATGTGGATTCATCAGAAATGGCATTCAAGATTGCTGGTTCAATGGCATTCAAAGAAGGATGTAGACAAGGTAAATCAGTTATATTAGAACCTATAATGAAAGTAGAAATAACAGTTCCAGAAGAATACATGGGAGATGTTATAGGAGATGTAAACTCTAGACGTGGAAAAATGGAAGGAATGGAAGCAAGAAGTGGAATGCAAATAATCAGATCATTCATACCATTATCAGAAATGTTTGGCTATGCAACAGACCTACGTTCAAAAACACAAGGTAGAGGAACATACGCAATGGAACCATCTCACTATGAAGAAGTTCCAAAATCAGTACTTGAAAGTATTGTAGCTTCAAGAGCTAAAAAAGAAGAGTAATTATTGAAAATATATATTGAAATTTAAAATGTAGGGGCGTGCATTGCACGTCCGAGAAGAAAAAACGGACGACCAATGGTCGCCCCTACATCATCTTAATATTAACAATAATTTAAAAAAATGCAATAAAACTATTGCAAAAAAAGCAAAATTGTTATAAAATAGCAATGCTTTAAGAAAATTTGTTATTAAATTTAAAAAATAAATAAATGAAGTAAATTCACAAATATATGTGAAAAGTACAAGTTACTTCGAAATTTAAAGGAGGATTTTTAAATGGCAAAGGAAAAATTTGAAAGAACCAAACCACACGTAAATATTGGTACAATAGGTCACGTTGACCACGGTAAAACAACAACAACAGCAGCTATAACAAAATATTTAGGATTATTAAACATGGCTCAATTCTCAGCTTATGATCAAATCGACGGAGCTCCAGAAGAAAAAGCAAGAGGAATCACAATCAACACAGCTCACGTAGAATATGAAACAAATAACAGACACTATGCACACGTTGACTGTCCAGGTC
>JAZRRK010000040.1:0-16241 GCA_045650705.1 Clostridia bacterium | reverse complement strand
ATTTTTTATATTTATTATTTTCAATATTTTATTTTTATTAATTTCTAGATTTTTATTTCCTGTTAATATTATTTTATATAATTTATTTTCTTCAAATTTTTGATTGCTTATTTTTTCAATTAATTCTTCTTCTGTATTTATTTCAGAAATATCTATACTTTTTTCTATAAATTCTGTTTCATCTAATTTAATAAATTTAATATCTAATTTATCTTTTTCTGCCTCAACATCTAGCATTCCATGTTCTCCTAATTCATCAAATCCAAATGCTATGCAAGAACCTGGATATACTATATTATCATTTATAGTTTGTTTATGTATATGTCCTAGAGCAATATAATCAAATCCTATTTCTCTTAATTTATTTTCATTTAATGGGTTATATGGCATCTCTGCATTTTTACTTGCATTTAATTCGCCATGTGCAATTAATATATTTAATTTATTTTTATTTTTTATTTTTATTTCTTCTATTTTTGAATCTCTACAATAAAAATCATAAAATCCAAATCCATATATGTCAACATCTTCAAATTCATTTATTTTAATTTCTGAATCAAAAATATAAACATTATTACTCCAATTAAAATTGTTGTAATATGAATTCTTTAGAATTGGATCGTGGTTTCCTGGAGATATAAATATTTTTGTTTCAGGTATTGTTTTAAATAAATTATTTATATATTCTATACTAGAATTTCTAATATATTGATGCTCATATAAATCTCCTGAAATAAATAAATATTTTATTTTTTCTTGTTTTATATGTTCTATTATTTTTTTAAATATTTTTCTTTGTTCTAATCTTCTTAAATCGCCTAGTTCTTCTTGTTTGCTTAAGTGTGTAAATGGGCTATCTATGTGCATATCTGCTATGTGTATAAATCTCATTTTATTCCTCCATTATTTAATAGATAATTTCTTGCTATAATACTGTCTGGATGCATTTGAGCTTTTTTTTCTATTTGTAACATAATCTTTTTATCTATTATATATAGTACAGCTTTGTCTATACTTTCTTCTAATAAGCTATTTAAATATTCTATGTCCGGAAAATCTCTCTCAATACTTGTTCTATCTGCTATAAATAATATTTTATCTAGCATACTCATATTTGGTATTCCTGTTGTATGTGCTCTAATTGCTCGTCCCATTTCAGGAGTAAATCCAAACTCTTTTATGGCAATATCTTCACCTATTTTTGCATGTAATAATGTTGGATTTTCTCTTTCTATTTCATCTATTTTTATATTGTTTTCTTCTACATATTTTGATTTTTCCTCTGAAGATATCTCTTTTGCTATATCATGTGCAATGCCTATTTTAGCTGCAATCTCTGTATCTATATTAAATTTTTTTGCTAATTCTATGATTCTTTCCATTACGCATTTGCTATGATGAAACCTTTTTTCTGATAATCTTGTCCTTACAATATCTATTATATCTTCTAAACTCACTTTTACCCTCATTCCTCTCTCAGTTCAATTCTAGTGCGGAAAAGAAGCAAGTATTGCTAGGCAATTTTTAAAGAAAAACCGGAGGCGTACAAAGGTACGTTGAGGCTTTTTCTTTAAAAATTAACAACGCAAGACGATGCTTATTTTTCGCACAGTCTTTATAGTGCTAATTCAATTAATTTATCTAATAAATCCGAATACGATAATCCTGTATTTTCCCATAATTTTGGATACATACTAATTTGAGTAAAACCAGGTAATGTATTTATTTCATTTATATATATTTTTTTATTTTTATCATCTACAAAAAAATCCACTCTTGATAAACCTTTACAATCAGCAGCTTTATATGCTTTTTTTGCTAACTCTCTTATTTGATTAGATAATTTTTCTGGCAACTCTGCCGGCATTATTGTTTTTGACTCTTTATTATTATATTTTGCATCAAAGCTATAAAATTTATCTGCTGCAATTATTTCCCCTAATACTGATGCCTCAACATCTTCATTACCTAAAACAGCACATTCTATTTCTCTTCCAATAATATTCTCTTCTATTAATATCTTGTTATCAAATAAACTAGCATGTTCAATATATTTTTTTAATTCTCCTATATTATTTGCTTTATTAATTCCTACTGAAGAACCAGAATTTGATGGTTTTATAAACATTGGAAATTCTAGTCTTTCTAATATCTTTTGTATTAGTTCATAAATATCATAAACTTTTTCCGAAAAGTCTTTTTCTACATATATATAATTTTCTTTGTTTTTTCTTATGTATATATATTCTGCTTGTGAAATTTTGGCTTTTTCAAAAATTATTTTTGTATATACTTTATCCATACATATACTTGATCCTAATACTTTTGAGCCAACATATGGTATGTTTAATAACTCTAACATACCTTGTATACTACCATCTTCTCCACCAAGCCCATGTAATACTGGAAATACTACATCTAGTTTCTTTAAGTATTTACATATATTTTCTATTTTTTCTCCTGTTTTTATATCGTCTCCTACTTTTAATTCCTCATTACTGTATTCATAAACAAACCAGTCGCCCTCTCTATTTATGTATATAGGATATATTTCATATTTATTTATATTTAAATTTTTTATTACAGATGTTCCTGAAACTATTGAAACATCATGTTCAGTTGAAACTCCTCCAAATATGACTCCTAGTTTTATTCTTTCCATAAATTATCTCCTTGTAAATAATTTGAAATTTCTCCAAATCTCATTGCATTTGAAGCTTTTATTAAAATGCAATCTTCTTTTCTAACATTTTCTTTTAATTTTTTTATACATTCTTCATTTGTATTTAATGAGAATATCTCTTTTACTCCTAAAATCTTGGCCTCCTCTGCTATGTATTTTGCTGATTTTCCAACTGTAAATAGTATATCTATATTATTTTTTGCGACTTCTACTCCTACTTTTTTATGCAATTCTTCTTCATATTCTCCTAATTCTAACATATCTCCTAATATTGCAACTTTTCTTTTTGCATTTATTTTGCCTAGAACTTCTAAACTAGCTTTCATAGAGTCATAACTTGCATTATAATAATCATTTATTATCTTTAAATTATTTATTTCTTTTATCTCATTCCTTTTTCCTGTAAGCTCAAATGCCTTTATTCCTTCTATTATTTTCTCTACTTCTATTCCTACTGTTCTTCCTATTGCTATTGCACATAAGCTATTATATACAAAATGTTCTCCTGCTACTGGTACATTTATTTTATATTTTTTATTATTTATTTCTATTTCATATTCTGAATCATTTTCTTTCATAATTATATTTTTTGCCAAATAATCACTTTTGCTATTAACTCCATATGTTATTTTAGTATTATTTTTTATTTCGCAATTATGTAATAAATCATTATCATTATTTATAATTATTTTTCCTTCTTTTTCTAAACCTTCTAATATTTCTAATTTTGCCTTTAAAATATTTTCTCTTGATCCTAATATTCCTATGTGGGCAGTACCGATATTTGTAATGGTTGCTATTGTTGGTCTTGCTATATTAGTTAATGTTCTAATCTCTCCAAAATGATTCATTCCCATTTCTACAACAGCAGCTTCTATATTATCATTCCAAGATAAAATTGTAAGTGGTACTCCAATATGATTATTATAATTACCTTCTGTTTTAGCAACATGATATTTCTGTGCTAATACACTAGCTATCATGTCTTTTGTACTTGTCTTTCCGACACTACCAGTAACAGCAATTACTGGAATATTAAATAAACTTCTTTTATAACTTGCTATTCCTTGTATTGTTTTTATTATATCTTTTACTTTTATAATTATTTTTTCTTTATTTTTTTCTAATATTTCTTTTGGTATATTATATTCTGTTATACAACCAATAGCTCCTTTCTCCAGAGCCTCATTTATATATTTAATTCCATTATCTTTTTCGCTATTTAAAGATATAAACATATCTCCCTTATTTAATTTTCGTGAATCCCAACAGAATTTTTTTATTGTGGATGTTATATCCCCTGATATAAGTATACTTTCACCCATTTCAACAATTCTATCCACAGTTATATTTTTATTATTCATATTTAATCTCCTATATACTTTATTCATATACTATCATAATTGTTCTTATTTTATAACATTTTTATATTTTTTTAAATACTTTGTTTGTATTTTTTCTAAATTCTTATTATTACTTAATTTATTAACTAACATATTTACATTATTTTAAATTTATTGTATATTATTTATGGTGATTCATAAATGAATATATTACCTAATGTCTTTGGAGCTTTTGCTTTAGGTACTTGGATAAGTAGTGTACAAGTTAAGAAAAAATCTAATATTCTAATATTGCAATTGTTAGCAAATATTTTTTATGCAATTCAATATTTCCTATTAGGATATTTTTCAACTGGACTAATGAATTTAGTCTCTGTTTTTAGATGTTTTACGTTTGGAATGAATGCCAAAAAAAATAAAGATAATCCTTTTTGGCTTTTATTATTAATTTTATTTATTATTTTTATTTTATCATTAATTTATTGTAACACTTTTTTAGGTTTAATTCCTGTATTTACTACTTTATTATATACAATTTCTACATGGCAAAATAAAACTAAATATTTAAGATATGTATTTATTTTATGTGCTATTTTATTTGCCTTTTACAATTTTAAAGTTGGAGCTTATATTACTTTACTAGGTAATTTATTTGAAATTATTTCAGGCATAATTTCAATTATTCGTTTTGAAAAAGAAAAGAGGAGTTAATTTATATGCAAAGAATGTTAAGTTACATACGAAAAGCTGTCGATGATTATAATATGATAGAAGATGGAGATAAAATTGCTGTTGGTTTATCTGGTGGAAAAGATTCCATAACATTACTTATGGGATTAAAATCTCTACAAAGATTTTATGATAAAAAATTCGAACTTATAGCTATTAGTATAAACCCTGGTTTTGATTTTTTTAACAGTGAATTTTTACAAAAAACTTGTGATAATATTGGAGTACAATACGTTGAAGAAAAAACTCATATAAAAGAGATTGTTTTTGATATTAGACAAGAAAAAAATCCATGTTCACTTTGTGCTAATTTGAGAAGAGGCATATTAAATAGTGTTGCAATTCGTGAAGGCTGTAATAAAATTGCATTAGGACATAATGAAGATGATGTTTTAGAAACATTTTTATTAAACTTATTATATGGCGGTTCTATTAATACTTTTTCGCCCAAAAGCTATATGGATAGGTCTGGAATCACTCTTATTAGACCATTAATTTATGCCCCTGAAAAAAGTATTAAAACTTTTATTAAAAAAAATAATATAGCAGTTATGTCTAAATGTTGCCCTATGGACGGAGTTTCTAAAAGAGAAGACATGAAGACTCTAATTCATAATTTGCAAAAAGATATTCCTATGGTCAAGACTAATATTTTTGGTGCTATTAAAAGAAGCAATATAAAAGGATGGAATGTTGAGAATCTATAAATTATACCCATTTAAATGATATTAATATAGATTGCAAACGAGGTCGACCCTTGAGTAGCCGGAGGCGTACAATTGCTTTTCTAATATTGATTATCGTAGTATAATATTAGAAACAAGTAGTAACTGTACCGCGGCTGGAGACCGCAAGTTAAAATCTATATTAATATCATTTAAATGTAATTTATAACATCTACATTTGGTTAATAAAATTTAAATAAAAAATAGCCATGTTTCTTGGCTATTTTTTTGTGTTTTATTTAGTATATTCTCTCATTGCTTCTGTTAATTCACTTAAATCTTTTTCTGCGTTTTCTAAACTGTCTCCTCTTACTCCCATATAGAATTTTATTTTTGGCTCTGTTCCAGATGGTCTTACTGCACACCAACAATCATTTTCTAAAGTATATCTTAAAACATTTGATTTTGGTAAATCTATTTTTTCTTCCTCTCCTGTTATTAAATCTTTTTCAATTCCAGTACTGCAATCCATTATTTTTAATATATTATATTTTCCTATTTTTTCAGGCGGATTGTTTCTCATATTTTTCATCATTTCTTGTATTTTGGCTGCACCATCAGCTCCTTCAAGAACTACTTGTATTTGTCCCTCACGATAATATCCATATTTTTTATACATTTCTAAAATTGCATCCCATAGAGTCTTTCCTTTTGCCTTATAATATGCAGCTATTTCGCAAAGCAACATTACTGCTATTATACCATCTTTATCTCTAGCATGAGTTCCTATTAAACATCCATAACTTTCTTCATATCCCATAATACAATTATGACTATTATCTTTTTCAAATTGTCTTATTCTTGCAGCTATATTTTTAAATCCTGTTAATGCAAGGAATAGCTTTACTCCATAATGTTCGCAGATTCTATCTGTCATATTTGATGACACTATTGTTTTTATTAATGCTGGATTTTCTGGTAAAATTCCTTTCTCCCTTTTTTGTGATATTAAATATTCTGCAATTGTTAATCCTATCATATTTCCATTAAAAACTATATATTCTCCAGTTTGATTATTTTTTACGTGTAATCCTATTCTATCAGCATCAGGATCATTTGCAAGAACTAAGTCTGCATTTACTTGCTTTGCTAATTCTAGCGCACGTTCAAATGCTTTTGGATCTTCTGGATTTGGATAACTTACTGTAGGAAAATCTCCATTTGGTTCTTCTTGTTCTTTTACTATATATAGATTATTGTATCCTAATTCCTCAAATAATCTTTTTGCTAGTTTCCCTCCTGTTCCATGTAAAGGTGTATATACTATTTTTAAATCATTTGCTACTTGCTTTATTATTTCTGGATGTAATGTATTCTTTTTTAATTCTTCTAAATACATTGTATCCATGTCTAAACTTATTACATTGTATAAACCTTTTTCTATTGCTTCTTCTTTAGATATTGTTTTTATTACAGAAAAATCTGTTATATTATTTACTTCTGCAATAATTTCAGCATCTATCGGTTCTGTTATTTGCGCTCCATCTTCCCAATATACTTTATATCCATTATATTTTGGTGGATTGTGACTTGCTGTTACAACTATTCCTGATATACATCCTAATTTCCTTACGGCAAAAGATAACTCTGGAGTTGGTCTTAATGATTCAAATATATATGTTTTTATTCCATTTGCGTTTAATGTTAATGCAGCTAATTCACTGAATTCCGTAGACATATGTCTTGAATCGTAAGCTATTGCTACTCCTCTTTCTTGCCCATTATTCTTTACTATATAATTTGCTAACCCTTGTGACGCTTTCCCTACTGTATATTTATTCATTCTGTTTGTTCCTGCTCCTACAATACCTCTTAGACCGGCTGTTCCAAATTCTAAATCTTTATAAAAGCTGTCCTTCTTTTCATTTTCATCATTTTTCATTTTTTCTAATTCATTCTTTGTTTCTTCATCAAATATTGGATTATTGCACCATTCTTCATACTTTTCTTGATATCTTTCCATATTATTCATTCCTTTCATATTTATTTTATATTGTAGTAATCCTTATAAAGTTTCCTTGCTGTTTCAGGGCTATCTGTTCCCTCTTTATTCTTAACAGGGGCAAACTCTTCTTCTCTCTTTCCCCTTAAAATCTGCATATTATCTAATTTTTCAAAAGCATCAAATATAAATGTCTCAAATTTATAGCAATTTGGTTTTTCTGGTTTAATAATTTCGCTTTTTTCATTCATATATGTTGCCTTTTTAAATGCTGTATGATATGGTAATTTATCTGCTCCTATTTTTTCAATTGCTTTAATATTAAATAAATTACAATTTATATGAGATTCTCCATATAATAACTCTCCATTGTCATCTCTCATCTCTGACATTTCTTTTGTTATCTCTGTATATTCTACAACACTTGGCTTGCCATTCTTTTTACAGAACACTCCAACTTTTTCCTGAGGATTAGCCTTTACAATTGATTTTCCAACTGCCATTGCATTTTTTTCTACTGCTAATCCAAGCATTATTTCGTCTGTCATTTGAACTAAAGGATTATCTACAGGTCCTATAAATATCCATTCTACTTCTTTTTGTTTTAGATCGTCTACAATACCATTTTTGAACATTGATTCAAATATTCCTCCATGTCCATTTGCAGCTTGTTTTATTAAGCCTTCTTCGGTTAGAATAACTTTTCCCTCTTTATCTATCATAGGAATTTCATCTTGTATAAAGAATTTAACATACTCTTTTGGATAATTAAAATAATTGTTTTCTTCAAAAAACTTAATGGTTTCAAAATTATTTTCTTTACTTGTCATTAAATACCAAGGAATCACAACATTAAATTCTTCTTTTATTTCTTTTAATTTATCACAAAATATTTCAAACAATGATTTGTCTGGCTCCAAGCCTAACATAAATGTCCCCTTTGGTCCACTATGTCCCAATCTTGTTCCTTGTCCTCCTGCCATTATAATAACTGCAAATTTATTTTGTTTAATTGCGTTTATTCCATTATTATAATATTTTTCCTTTTCTTCATTGGTCAATTTATCTTTATCTATATATTCTATCGGCTTAATTTCTGCCTTTGAATTCTGTACATTATTTATATTTTTATATAAATTTTCTAGTTGCCCAAAATTAATATTAATTATTTGATTTAATAACTCTTCTTTTTTATCATCTTCTAAATTATTGTAAAAATTCAAAAGATGCTCTTGATTGTATCTTTCTAAAATCTCTTTTGCTCGTTCATATTTTGAATTCAAATTATTTCCCTCCTTAATGAATATAGCTCAATTATATTAATTAACGTATATTCTAAAATCATTCTAATTTTATACAAACATATCTGTTTTGTCAATAGTTTTTCTTTATATAGAAAAATATCCTAGTTTGGCTATAACTAGAATATTTATGCATTTTATATTTTTATTTTTTCACTTTTTGTATATCCATCAAATACGTCCTCTATCTTGTATTCTCCTGATGTGTTAAATATCATATCGTGCTTGTCAAGTATGTCTTTTATGTTTTCATTAAAATTTCCTACCTCGTAAAAATTTATTATTTTGATATTTGTTGATTCTAACCTTTTACTATTCTTTTCCATATACCTTTTAATACAATCATTTGTATATTCTATGTACTCTTCTGTTCCATTTATTATAATTACATTTTTTTCATTTTTCACAATCATATTTTTTAAGCTTTTTTCAACATTTAAATATTTTATTACATTTGTATTTTTCCAATTAATGTTTAAAAGTTCCTTTTTTCTTTCTTCTGTTATTATTAATTTTGATAAAACTAGTTCTATGTTTGTAGTAAAATTATTTTCAAAAAAAGTTATGATTTTTGTTTTTTCTTCTAGTTGCTTATTAGCCCAAGGCAAAATCATTGTAGCAAAATGCATATTACTAACATAAAAGCTACACACTCTTTTAGCATTACTATTTTCTTTCATACTAGTTCCTCCCTAAGTTTTTCTACTGGTAAATTTTACCATTTATTTTCATTCTTGTCAACTTAAATCGTACGTCTAAATTCGACAAACTCTACGGAATAAAACTTTCCAAATATTTTCTTCTATTTTATAACTTTCTTGAATTTTCCCTTATTAAGTTTTTTATGACATTTTGTGTATACATTTTTTAATATGGTTAATAATTTATTTATAGAAATTATTTTACAATTTTATATTATAAAGGATATTTTTCAATATTTTATTTTTTATGGAGGTAATTATGAAATTTTTAAAAAATACTCTATTAAATTCAAAAATAAAACCCATATTAATTATAGTTCTATTACTATTTGTATATGTTTTTATTTCAGCAATATCATATACTAATGCTGTTTGTTCTGATATCTGTGAATCTGTCTTTAGATTGCATGTAATTGCTAATAGTGACTCTAGTGATGATCAAAATCTAAAATATATTGTTAGAGATTCAATTATAGGTTATATAAATGAAATAACATCCAATGTTTCTTCTAAAAATGATGTAATTTCTATTGCAAAAAATAATTTAAATGAAATACAAAATATTGCAAAACAAACTATTATAGATAACGGTTATAATTATGATGTAAATGTAAGTATTGGTAATTTTGCATTTCCAACAAAAGAATATGGTGATATAGTTCTTCCGCCTGGATATTATGATGCTTTAAAAGTTGAAATTGGTGAAGCTAAAGGTCAAAATTGGTGGTGTGTAATGTTCCCTCCTCTTTGCTTTGTAAATGTATCTTCAGGTATTGTTCCTGATACTTCTAAGCAGGTTATGAAAGATAATTTATCTGATGAAGAATATAGTTTAATATCTGAGTCTAGCCCTGACGTAGAAATCAAATTTAAAATTGTTGAGGTATTGCAAAATTTCACTATAAGTGGTATATTTATGTAGAATTATAGTGTGGTTTTTCACTCTATTTTTCTATATTAAGTATAATTACGGAGGGACTTATGGAAAAATTAGTTATAACAGGTGGTACTCCTCTTAAAGGAGAAGTATCTATAATTGGAGCAAAAAATTCTGCAATTGCAATATTACCAGCAACACTTTTATGCAATGGAATTTGTACTCTCCATAATGTACCCAATATTATAGATGTACAATTATCTTGCCAAATATTAGAACAATTGGGCTCAAAAATAACTTGGATTAATTCTAATAGTATTGTTATAGATAATCGCAATATTTCAAGAACCCGTGCTCCATTAGATTTAACAAGCAAATTTAGAGCTTCTTACTATTTAATTGGTGCTATGCTTGGAAGATGTAGAGAAATTGAAGTTGGTCTGCCTGGTGGTTGTAATTTAGGTGCTAGACCTATTGATCAGCATATAAAAGGTTTTGAGGCTTTAGGTGCAACTTCAAATTTATCACAGGGTAAAATCAGTCTAAATGCTAATAAATTGACTGGTGCTAATATATATTTAGATATCGTTTCTGTTGGCGCTACTATAAATGTAATGCTGGCTAGTGTTTTTGCTGAAGGAACTACTACTATAGATAATGCAGCAAAAGAACCTCATATTGTTGATGTAGCAAATTTCCTTAATTCTCTAGGTGCAGATATACGTGGTGCTGGGACTGACTTGATTAAAATAAACGGTGTAAAATCTTTAAAAGAAGAAGTAACCTATTCTATTGTTCCTGATCAGATTGAAGCAGGTACTTTTATGTTAGCAGCAATTGCTTCTAAAGGAGATATTCTGATAAAGAATTGTATCCCCGAACATTTAGATTGTTTGACTTCAAAAATACTAGAAATAGGTGGTAATGTAACATCATATAAAGATACAATTCATGTCTGGTCCGATAGTAGACCTAATAAAACTGTTATCAAGACATTACCTTATCCTGGATTTCCTACTGATTTACAGCCGCAAATGGGTATTGTATTATCAATTGCAAATGGTACTAGTATAATAAATGAATCTATTTGGGATTCAAGATTTCAATATACTGCAGAGCTAAATAAAATGGGAGCAAAGATAACAGCTCAAGGACAATCTGCAATTTTTGAAGGTGTAGAAAATTTAACAGGTGCTCCTGTTTATGCTACAGACTTAAGAGCTGGGGCTGCTTTAGTTATTGCTGGAGTTGTTGCAAAAGGTACAACTGAAGTTTATAATCTTAAACATATTGATAGAGGTTATGAAAATATTGAGAATAAATTTATGAAATTAGGTGCAAAAATAAAAAGAGTAAATGAATAGGAGAAACGATACATATGTTTAGGTGTTGTAGTTTATATAGTGGTAGTAGTGGCAATTGTTTTTTCGTTCAATCTGAAAAAACAAAACTATTAGTAGATGCTGGTGTTAGTTGTAAAAAGATAGAATCATCACTTAATTCTTTTAATATTAATTTAAATGAGATTGATGCAATTATAGTAACCCATGAACATATTGACCATACAAAAAGCTTAGGAGTTTTATCTAAAAAATATAATATTCCTATTTATGCTAATGAGAAAACTTGGGCAGCATTACCAAAAATTAAAAGTCAATTAAGCAATACAAATATAAAATTATTTTATACAAATGAGTATTTTTATATTAACGATTTAAAAATATTTCCTTTTTCTACTCCTCATGATGCAGCAGATCCTTGCGGATTTAACATTTATAAGGATAATAAAAAAATTAGTGTAGCAACGGATTTAGGACATATTAATACCAATATTATGAAACATTTAGAAAACTCTTCATTAATTATGCTAGAAGCTAATTATGATTCAAATGTTCTAAAGTACTCTTCTTATCCATATCTATTAAAGAAACGCATTTCCAGTCCTAATGGACATTTAGAAAACTGCGTTACTGGCAAAACAATTGCTTCCCTTATAAACTATGGTTTAAAAGATGTATTACTCATTCATTTGAGTAAAGAAAATAATTTTCCAGAACTAGCTTATAGAACAGTTCTTGAAGAACTTGAAAAAAATAATTGCTTGGAAAACTCTATTTCTTTAAATGTTGCCCCTAGGGATTGCCCTAGTAATTTTTTCAATGTTAGTTAAAAGTTAAGAGCCATCTTAGAGAAATAAAATATGGCGATACTAAGATGGCTCTTGTTGAGAGAAAAATATTAAAATGAGATAAAAATATATAAGGGGAATAAAATTTGTAGAAAATTATAAACAGATAAAAATATTTAGGACTACTGCTAAAAACTTTTTATAATTTCCTACAAAATTAATAACTAAGTTTTTATTTTCTTTTTATGGGTATTATTTTAATATGATATTTTTTTTAGAATTTTTTTAGAAATTTTTCTAAATACTATTTTTTTGATAATAAAAAATATAGAAAAAAATAATAAGATTTTAATAATCATACTTGTCTCCAAGATTTTTTATGTCTATATAATACTACAAAATACTATAAATGTCAACAATTTTCTTACGACACCATTCGACATATTGCGACAGAAACCAACATTCCCACAATGTCTCCAATTAGCGCTGCTATTAATATCCCTCTTGTTTTTTTAACTTTTACTACACTAGTGTAAATTGCAATTGTATATAAAGTTGTTTCTGTTGAACCCATAATTGTTGATATAATCATCCCTATTTTACTATCTACGCCATATTGAGTCATTATATCTGTTCCAATTGCAATTGAAGCACTTCCGTGAAATAGGTCTTAATAATGCAAGTGGCATAATTTCCTTTGGAATATTCAATCTAGCTGTAATTGGAGAAATAAAGTTAACTAAAAAATCTATTACTCCCGAACTTCTTAAAACACCTATTGCGACAAAAAGACCTATAAGTGTTGGAAAAAGATTTAATACGATTTCCATTCCCTCTTTAGCTCCATCTAAAAAAATGTCAAATATCTTTATTCTCTCTTTTAAACCATACATTATAATCAATGTTATAATAATTGGTATTATAGAGTTTGACAAATAATTTATTCCTTCCATATTCTACCAACCTTCTGTAATTTATATTAATAATTCAAAATATCCATCTCTATTTTTTTTTGATTAATAATTTAGTTACACAAATAGCAGATAAGGCTGCACATAACGTTGCAATCCATACAGGAAAAAGTATTGCAGTAGGATTACTTGAATTTAAGGAATTTCTTATTGCAATCACTGTTGTTGGGATAATTTGAATAGATGCCGTATTTAGTACTATAAAAATCGCCATTTCATCACTCAATTTATTTTTATCTAAATTTTTCTTTTGTAATGATTTCATTGCTTTTAACCCCATTGGAGTTGCTGCATTTCCTAATCCCATTATGTTAGCAATCATATTCATTGATATTTCTGAATATACTTCCTCATTTTCTTTAATCCTTGGAAACATTATTTTTAATATGGGTTTTAACATGTTTTTCAATACTTTAATTATACTTGTATTTTGTGCAATTTTCATTATACCGTTCCATAAACAAATTGTACCTAGCAGTTTTATGCATAGATTTATAGCTTCTTCAGTTGAAGCAAAAATTGATGCATTTGTCGCGGAGATATCTCCAAAACATATAGCATAAATAAATGAAACTATTAAAAAAATAGGCCAAATAAAATTTAACATTCTTCTCATTCCCTTAACCAAATTACATCTATGTTTGATTGTATTCATTTTCCTAATTATAATTACCAAAAAAAGGAATTTTTTTGCTTGATTTTTATTGACCTGCTAGTGTTTTTATGATATAGTATTTGTAATTTAATATGTGTCGAAAAATGTAAGATAAGGGGGAAGCTAACATGAAGGCCACAGGCGTAATAAGAAGAGTTGATGAATTAGGTAGAGTTGTTATCCCAATAGAACTAAGAACTCAGTTTGGAATTTCAGAAAAGGATCCTATGGAAATATATGTAGAAGGCTCATCAATTATATTAAAAAAATATGAACCAAATTGTATCTTCTGCGGTAATACAAAAAAATTATCTGAATTTGAAGGTAAATTAATTTGTAAAAAATGTGCTAATAATATTTATAAAATTAGTGAAGAATAAAAAAGCTGTACACACTTTAAAATGTACAGCTTTTTTATATAATTATTTTTTTATAAAATATTGATAAATTTCATTTTTTGTTGTGTTTCTATCTTTTGCAATATTTTTAATTATTTCTTTTTTTTCAATTCCTTGTCGTAAATAGTATTCATAATGTTCTTCCAAAGAAAGCATATTTAAAAAATCTAATTTATTATTTTTTACCCCACTTCCTTCTACTAATATAACATATTCGCCTCTAGGCTCTTTAATTTCTTCTAAAACCTGTGAAATATCTCCTCTAATAAATTCCTCATATATTTTGGTTAATTCTCTTGCTAAAACCACTTTTCTGTTTCCAAATACTTTCAACATATCTTGTAATGTATTTTTTAATTTATGTGGTGCTTCGTAAAAAATAAGCGTTCTATTCTCATCTTTTAATTGTTCCAAAATCTCTTTTTTTTCTTTATTATTTGTTGATAAAAATCCTGCAAATATAAAAGTCTTTGTATTAAGTCCTGAACATATAAGTCCGTTAATTAAAGCACATGCTCCTGGTATAGGAATAATCTCTATATTATTTCTTATTGCTTCTTTTACAATTTCTTCTCCTGGATCAGAAATAGCTGGAGTTCCTGCGTCCGATACTAAAGCAATATTTTTTCCTTCCAAAATTTTTTCTATTAAAATACTTTTTTTCGTTTTTTCATTCTCTTTATAGTAACTTATTAATGTTTTTTTTATTTCCAATTTGTTTAATAATTTTAATGTATGCCTTGTATCTTCAGCTGCTATTATATCTACTTCTTTTAATACTTTAATTGCACGTAATGTTATATCTTCTAAATTACCTATAGGCGTTGCTACTAAATATAATTTTCCTATCATTTTTTCTCCTTTATTTATCATATATTTTTAATATTTCTTCACTATATTGTCCATTCTCTTTGTAAATATATAATGGTTTATCTATTTTTAGAAATGGTTTGCCATTTTTTACAGCTTTTATTAAAACTAATACAGCTTGTGACGTTTCTTTTGAATGTACAAATCTAACATTCTTAATTTCCAGTTTATATTTTCTAAATATATAAAATATATCTACTAACCTTTCTGGCCTATGTACCATATAAATTTCTCCATTATCTTTTAATATTTTAAATGATACCTTAGCAATGTCTTCTATATTACATTCCTTTTCATGCCTAGATATAAGTTTACTTTGATTTTCATTTTGTAATCCAGAATTTAATTTCATATATGGTGGATTTGTTACTACAACATCATATTTCTCAGGTTCTTTTACTAAATCTTTTATATTCCCATTTATTATATTTATTTTTTCTTGTAAATCATTAAGAACTATACTTCTTTTTGCCATTTCTGCAACATCTTTTTGTATTTCTATACCACAAAATTTATTCGCTTTTGTTTTTGCAGATAGCAAAATTGGTATAATCCCAGTTCCTGTCCCTAAATCTATGACATTAGAATTTTTTTTGATATTTTTTGCAAAATCAGATAATAAAACACTATCTATGCCGAAGCAAAATCCATTTTTATTTTGTATAATTTTTAAATTATTTATTTCTAAATCATCTATTCTTTCATTTTCATTTAAAGATATTTGCATATATTATCCTTCCTTCTATTTTAGATTATTGTAACAAAATGATTTATCTAGAATATTATATAATAAATTATAAAATTTTCAAGGAGTTTTATGGATTATCGAAAAAAAAATAAAAAAAATTTTAATTTTTTAGAAAAAAAAATTTGCGCAATAAAATCTTTAAAAGAAGTAAATTGTTTTTTATCTAATTT
>JAZRRK010000039.1:0-23910 GCA_045650705.1 Clostridia bacterium | reverse complement strand
ATATTTAGATGTTTTAGCTTCATTTGGAGTTAAAAAAATAGAAACTGTTGGACAAACATTTGATCCAGAAGTTCATGAGGCAGTATCTAGTGTTCAAGATGACAATTTTGGAGAAAAAGAGATTGTTCAAGAATTTAGAACTGGTTATATGGTTGGCACAAAAGTTATAAGACACGCTATGGTAGTTGTGGCAAATTAGGTACATAAATTTATAGTAAAGATGACAACTTTATTATAAATTAAATTATAAATATTTTATTAGGAGGATTTAAAAATGTCAAAAGTAATAGGAATTGATTTAGGAACAACAAATTCATGTGTAGCAGTTATGGAAGGTGGGGAAGCAGTAGTTATCCCAAATCCAGAAGGAAACAGAACAACACCATCTGTAGTTGCATTTTCAAAAAATGGAGAAAGATTAGTAGGACAGATTGCTAAACGTCAAGCTGTTACAAATCCAGACCATACTGTAATCTCAATAAAAAGAGATATGGGAACAGATAGAAAGGTAAAAATTGAAGGTGATGAATTTTCACCACAAGAAATTTCAGCAATGATATTACAAAAATTAAAATCAGATGCTGAAAACTATTTAGGACAACAAGTTACACAAGCAGTTATTACAGTTCCAGCATATTTTAGCGATTCTCAAAGACAAGCAACAAAAGATGCAGGAAAAATAGCAGGATTAGAGGTTCTAAGAATTATAAATGAACCAACAGCAGCAGCACTTGCTTATGGAATGGATAAAGAAGATAAAGATCAAAAAATAATGGTATATGACTTAGGAGGAGGAACATTTGACGTATCTATATTAGATATTGGAGATGGAGTATTCGAAGTTTTAGCAACAAGTGGAAATAACAAACTAGGTGGAGATGATTTTGATGATAGAATCATAAAATACTTAGTAGACGAATTCAAAAAAGAAAGTGGAATAGACTTAAGTGCAGATAAAATGGCAATGCAAAGACTAAAAGAAGCAGCAGAAAAAGCTAAAATAGAATTATCAGGTGTAGGTCAAACAAATATTAACTTACCATTCATTACAGCAGATAGCACAGGACCAAAACACTTAGATATAACATTAACAAGAGCAAAATTTGAAGAATTAATTAGAGACTTAATAGAAGCAACAACAGTTCCAGTTAATCAAGCATTAAAAGATGCAGGACTAACTGCAGATAAAATAGACCAAGTACTATTAGTTGGTGGTTCTACAAGAGTTCCAGCAGTCCAAGAAGCTGTAAAGAAAATAACAAATAAAGAACCAAATAAAGGAATAAACCCAGATGAATGTGTTGCAATAGGTGCAGCAATCCAAGGTGGAGTTTTATCAGGAGATGTTAAAGACTTAGTATTATTAGACGTAACACCATTATCTTTAGGTATTGAAACATATGGTGGAGTATTTACAAAATTAATTGAAAGAAACACAACAATACCAACTAAAAAGTCACAAATATTCTCAACAGCAGCAGATGGTCAAACAAGTGTAGAAGTACACGTGTTACAAGGTGAAAGAGAAATGGCTGCATACAATAAAACTTTAGGAAGATTCCAATTATCAGGAATACCACCAGCACCAAGAGGAATTCCTCAAATAGAAGTTACTTTTGATATAGATGCAAATGGTATAGTACATGTATCTGCAAAAGATACAGCAACAGGAAATGAACAAAATGTTTCTATAACAGCAAGCACAAATCTTTCAGAAGAAGATATAGATAAAGCTGTAAAAGATGCAGAAGCACATGCAGCAGAAGACAAGAAGAGAAAAGAAGAAGTTGAAGTTAGAAATAATGCAGAAAGCTTAGTATATAGTAGCCAAAAGACATTAGAAGAATTGGGAGACAAGATAAGTGGTGAAGAAAAAGCTAAAGTTGAAACAGAAATAGAAAATGTTAAAAAAGCTTTAGAAACAAATAACACAGAAACAATAAAAGAAGCTACAGAAAAATTGACACAAGTATTCTATCAAATATCTGAACAACTATATAAAGCAAATGCATCAGCTACACAGGGTGCAACAGATGAAGGAAATGCAGAAGAAGCAACACCAAATGATGGAAATGTTTATGATGCAGATTATAAGGTAGAAGACGACAACAATAATTAAAACGAATGAAAAACTTCGTCTAGCGTTGTTAAATTGAAACAAAAAGTGCTCAACGTACTTTTGTACGCCTCCGCTTTTTTGTTTCAATTTGCCTAGCTATACTCGTTTTTGATTCGTTTTAGAATTGTAAACTATATGTGTATTATAGGGAAAAAGTAGCCCAACGCAGGAGTTTTCTATTTAGAATAAATTGAGGACCCCCGAAAAACATCGAAGGCGTAACCATCGTGGGCTCAATTTATTCTAAATAGAAAAGCTCCGACGAGATTGGGCGGACTTTAAAAGCTATAATATAGATATAATTTACAAAAAAGGAGAAAGATAATGGCTAATAAAAGAGATTATTATGAGGTTTTGGGAGTAAATAAAAATGCAACTGATGATGAACTAAAAAAAGCATATAGAAAACTTGCAAAAAAGTATCATCCAGATGCAAATCAAGATAATAAAAAGGAAGCAGAGGAGAAGTTTAAAGAAGTATCAGAAGCTTATGAAGTATTATCAGATTCACAAAAAAGAAGAATGTATGATCAATTTGGGCATGATGGGCCACAAGGATTTGGTGGTGGAGCTGGTGGACCAGGAGGATATTATTCTTATACATCATCAGGTTTTGATGGTTTTGGAGACTTTGGAGATTTAGGAGATATATTCTCAAGCTTTTTTGGAGGAGGTTCAGGATTTGGGGGAAGAACTTCTAGAACACAAAGAACATCTGGACCACGTAAAGGAAGAGATTTAAAATATAATTTAGATATAACATTTGAGGAATCATATTCAGGTGTAAAAAAAGAAATAACTATTTCAAGAGACGAAATATGTCAAACTTGTAATGGAAATAAAGCTAAACCAGGAACAAAAGTGTCTACGTGTAAAGCTTGTAATGGAACAGGAACAATAAGACAAACAGTTTCTACAATATTAGGCCAAATGCAAACAACAAAGACTTGTCCAGAGTGTCATGGAGAGGGAACTAGAATTGAAGAAAAATGTACAGAGTGTAGAGGAAAAGGAACTGTACGCAAAACAGTAAAAATACAAGTTTCAGTACCAGCTGGGATAGAACATGGTCAAACAGTAGTATTGAGAGGCGAAGGAGAAACTGGAATAAAAGGTGGACCAAGAGGAGATTTATACATAGTTATATCTGTACGCAATCATAGTGTATTTAAAAGACAAGGAAATAATGTAGTATGTGAAATACCTATAACATTTACACAAGCTACTTTAGGAGCAAATTTAGAAATACCTATGGTAGATGGTTCTAAAGAAAGTTATAAAATATCTGAGGGTACACAACCAGGTTCAAGATTTGTAATAAGAGGAAAAGGATTTAAATCAGTAAACAACACTTCACAAGGAGATTATATATTTATTGTAAATGTTCAAGTACCAAAAAAATTAACATCAGAGCAAAGGGAATTATTAAATAAACTTGCAAAAACAATGAATGAACAACCTCCTGTAAAGAAAAAAGGAATATTTGGTTAGAAGAGTAGAATTTACATTTATGATGTAAATTCTACTTTTGATGTTATAATATTTGTTTTATGAATACATAAACAAGCCATTTTTTTGTAAATTTTGTAGAATTTTAGAATATAAAAGAAATTTTATGTATAATTTGTAATTTTTTGGTTTACAAAAAAAGTTATTTATGTTACAATGTTTTTTATTATGTAAGGCTAGAATTATCAAATCAAGAGAATAAAATTTTACAAAATATGAGATAGAATTAGGAGGTTAAATATGTTTAATTATGAAAAATATGTAGAAAGTGCAAATTACATTAAAGAAAAAATGAAAGGTAAAAAACCAAAAATAGCAATTATTTTAGGCTCAGGTTTAGGAGTGATAAGTGACGATATAGAGGATAAAATTGTAATTAACTATAAAGAAATTCCAAATTTCCCAGTTTCAACAGTAGAAGGACATGCAGGTGAATTAATAATAGGAAAACTAGGAGATAAAGAAATAATTGCTATGAATGGAAGATTTCATTATTATGAAGGTTATGATTTAAAAGAAACTACTTTTCCAGAAAGAGTGTTTAAATTATTAGGAATAGAAACATTGATAATTACAAATGCAGCAGGAGGTGTAAATACAAGCTATAAAGCAGGTGACTTTATGGTAATAAATGATTACTTAAGCTTTTTTGCTGACTCAGTACTAAGAGGTCCAAATCTTGAAGAATTTGGAGACCGTTTTCCAGATATGAGTGAAACTTTTGATAAAGAATTAAGTAACAAATTAAAAGAAGTAATAAAAGAGAAAGTTGGAGTTGTAAGAGATGGTGTTTATGCATATATGAAAGGACCTACATTTGAAACGCCAGCAGAAATAAGAGCATTAAGGGCATTAGGCGCAGATGCAGTTGGAATGTCTACAGTTCCAGAAGCTATAATAGCACATCACTGTGGCATAAAAAGTGTAGGAGTATCTTGTATTACAAATATGGCAGCAGGAGTACTAGATGAAAAATTATCATATGATGATGTAAAAAATACTGCAGAGAGAGTAAAAATTATGTTTAAACAAATAGTAAAAGAATTTATAGAAAAGATTTAAATATAAAAGGAACGAATTATAATTTCGTTCCTTTTTATAAAACCTTATTTAATATTTCAATAATTTGAGGTAGTTTATGAATATTATCCCTATTGCCCATATGACCCACACAACTTATAAATACTGGGATAGAATCAAGCTTTTGCACGAAGTCGTTTAAAATATCAAAAGGAATAACATGGTCGTTATCACTATACAAAGAATATCTATATAAAATATTAGATTTGCAATAATTAATATTTTCATTGCTAATTTTAAAATCTAAGAATGCATTATTTAGATCTTCTCTATCTGGAACAGTAAATAATTTACAAAATCCAGCTACACTAATATAAAGTTTGACTTTTAATTTCCTATCTGAAATATATTTAATAATAAATGGATTACCAATAGAATGACATACAATAATAGAATCTTCATTAAAAGAACTTATATAGTTGTCTAATATAGAAGACCAACCAGAATAAGTAGCTTCTGAGCGAATTGGAAATTCAGGCATAATAACATCATAACCTAAATTTTCTAATTCTTGTTTTAACCAAGGACCAAAAGTATAAGTAGTATCACCATTAAAACCGTGTATAATAAAAGCTGTTTTTTTCATAAAATCACCAAGAATAATTATAACACTACTATAAAATATGAGCAAGTATAAAAATAAATTAGAAGTAGTATTTGCAAAAAAATATATTTATGATATAATTCCACAAGGAAAATTTACTACTTCACAAATATAGGAAAATATGTTAAAATAATAATAGATAGTTTGAGAAAGGTGTGATTATATGCAGAACAGAGAAGAAAGTTTTGCTAAATTTTATCAACAACTAGGATATTCAGATATGGATATATATAAAGAATGGGACGAAAATTTAATGGAATTTGAGGGAGAATCAGAGTACATTAAAAAATTTAATCTAAAGAAAAGTGATATAAATATAATAATTAAAGTACTTACTACATCTGCAGCGCATCATAGAAGTTCACAAAAATCAATGATGTCACCAAGAAACAATACAATTATACCACCTGCAGATTTTGAAAAAGTAAGAAAAGTTTTTGAGGATTCAGAATCTTTAATACAGACAAGACAGAATCACATGACAGAAGTAGCAGAAATAGCAGAAATAATTGCAACAGGATTAGGATTAAATACAGATTTTGCATATCTTACAGGCTTAGGACACGATATAGGTCATACTGGTTATGGACATTCAGGAGAGAGAATTATGTCTTCAATTGCTAGATTAAAAAATTGTGGCTATATAGTACATAATGCTATGGGAGCATATATAATAGAGAGAGAGAATTTAATAGAAACAGCCATTGAACAAGTGCAACAATTTAATCCGAAAGCAGATGAAAAAGAAATAAGAAATTTTATGAGATATGTTATAGATGGTATAGTTTCTCATAATGGAGAAGGAGTAATTGGAAAAATAATTCCAAAAGACAAGACAACAGAAGATATGGTAGAAGAAATAAGAAGTTGTTTTACGGAAAAAGGATATGATAAAAAAATATTACCTGCCACATTGGAAGGAGCTATTATTAGATTTGCAGATATTATAGCATATACACGTTCAGATATCCTAGATGGATTTAGGATGAAGAACGAAAATGGAGAAAAAATATTATCAGAATTTGATAATGACTATTTATCAATTATAGGAACTGCTCTAGCACGTGAAAATAATTATAATAAGTTACTAACATTAGATTACAAATTTTCATTAGAACTATATGGATTATCTAAAAGAATTGATGAATTAAATAAGCAAATAGAACAAGACGGAACTCCAGAATTAAGAACAGAATTAGCAAGAACTATTAAAGAGAGAGAAATGATACAGGCTAAATATGAAGAATTTTGCGAATATAAAGTAAAATATGCACAAGATTATATAGACAAGATAGAAGATAAAAGTCAGATTAAAACAAAAGTTACAGATATGATGCAGAATGTTTTTATAAAGGATCTTATTGAAGCAAGTAAAGGAAAAAATTATATTACGATGTCACCATTAATGAGAAAAACATTTTTTGCATTAAGAGATTTAAATGTTAGAAAAATAGTTCCTTACACAAGAAGAAGTTTCGAAATAGAGCAATTACCTATGGCAGTTAAAGGATTAGTTGATGTATGTAGTGAGTCTTTATTAAGAACAGGGATAGCATACGAAACAATACCAGAGGAAAAAAGAGAAGAAATAGATACAAAGTATGATAAAAGTTCGTACAAAGAAGAGATTGCTAAAATAGAAGAAGCAGGTAAAAAATCACGACTTGAGCGCAAGATGATACATTATTATACACGACTAACTCCAGAAAAGAGAAATGAGTTATATGTGAATGCGCTTAATGCAATAAAAGATATTACAAAACATGATATTGCAATTGCATTAGAACAAGAAAAATATGATGCTGATTTAAAAGAAACTTATGAGATGGAAAAAATAATGCCAATAAAACAAAGAATAGGTGAAATGGGGAAAACAGCTGGAACAATAACTTCTGAAGATATAGAAAAACTTTCAGAAGAACTTATAAAAGAGAGAAAAAGCGAAATAGAAACAATTCTTGCAAATAAATTGGCAATAGAGTATATTGGAGGGATGACAGATAATACAATTATAAGTTATCTACTTTCTAAGAATATACTTACAGTTAATCAAATAATAGAAGGGTATGGAAGACCTAAAACAGGCGCAGGAGATAAAGATGTAGGACTTAAGAAACTTCAAGAAGCGTTTAATAAAATAGACGGAATGATTTTGCCAGATGATATTCCAGAAGATGAGATAACTTTATAATAGGAGGATTAATGCCAAAGTTTTTTGTAACACAAAATCAAATATATGAAAATAATATAAACATAATTGGCGAGGATGTAAAACATATTGCAAATGTTTTAAGGAAACAGATAGGAGATAAAATAAACATTTGCAATAAAGATACATCTGAGAATTTTTTGTGCGAAATATTAAATTTTAGAAAAGAAAATATAGAATGTAAAATTATAGAAAAATTAGATAATGAAACAGAGTCAAATGTTCACATTACAATATTTCAAGGATTGCCAAAGGCAGAAAAAATGGAACTTATTATACAAAAATGTACAGAGTTAGGAGCAAAAACTTTTGTACCAGTAAATATGGAACGCTGTATTGTAAAGTTAGACAGTAAGTCAGAAGGCAAGAAAATAGAAAGATGGCAAAAAATTGCAGAAACAGCTGCAAAACAAAGTGGACGTAATACTATTCCAAAAGTAGAAAATTTAATAAATTTAGAAAAACTATGTAATTTAATTGAAAAATATGATATAGTATTGTTGGCTTATGAAAATGAAGAAGAGTGTGCATTAAAAAATGCATTGAAGAAGTTAAAACCAAAAGATAATTTGAAAATAGGAATAATAATTGGTCCAGAAGGCGGTATAGAAAAGGCAGAGGTTGAACTTTTAAGTAGTGCTGGAGCAAAAATAATAACATTAGGAAAACGCATTTTAAGAACAGAAACAGTAGGTATAGCTATGTCTAGTATAATAATGTACGAATTAGAAGAATAATGTAGGGGCGACCATTGGTCGTCCGATCTTCAAAGAATTCACCAAAACTTACCTAATGAAAGGATGTTAATAGAATTGAAAAAAAACGTATTAAACCAAATAGAAAAAATAAAAAAAGAACGTAAGATTTCAGATGATATTCAAAAAAAAATAAGAGATAGAGCTATAGTAAATGGAGCAATAGGCATATCTTTAGTAATGTTAATAGCAACATATTTGATGTCTGCAAACTTATTACCTTCAGAATGGACAAAGATATTGTATAATGTTTCTTCGATAGTATTTTTAACTTTTACAATAATTGTATTTGAAATAGGATATAAAAAAGATAGTGGAAAACTAGCAATATCTGGAGTTGAACTATTAGTAGTCGCTATATTTATTTTGTTTGGACCATATATCTTTTTAAGATTTAACTATACAATTATATATGGAGCTATAATAACTATTCTTATATACTATACAATTAAAATTATAAGAATATATCATTTAGAAAAAAGTAATTATATAAAAACGATTGATGACATTCAGGAAATTATAAAAAAAGAGAGTAAAGATGAATTAGCTAAAGAATATGAAGCAAAAAGGCAAAAAGAAATAGAGAAAAAGCAAAGAAAAAGTAAAAGTGTTAAAAATACTAAGAAAACAGCTAAAACAAAAAAAGAAACACCAAAAAAGAAGACGCAAGTTAAAAAGAACCAAAGTGATAAAAATTTAAAAACAGATAACAAAAAAGATAGCGAAACGACAGTAAAGAAAACGAATAAAACGACACCAAAAAAGACAAGTACTAAAAAGACTGCAAGTAAAACAAAAAACAATACAAAGGTTAAGGAGAATAAATAATGTTAAAAAGCATGACCGGATTTGGAAGAAGTAAATATGAAAATGAAGGCAGAGAATATATAGTAGAAATTAAATCAGTTAATAACAGATATATGGATATAGCCATTAAGTTACCAAAAAGCATAAGTTTTACTGAGGAAAGTGTAAAAAAACTTATTTCCAATTCTATTACAAGAGGAAAAGTAGAAGTATTTATTACTTTTAATAATAATAGTGATAAAGGCAAAAACATACAAGTTAACAATGAATTAGCTGAGAAATATATTAATGCAATGAAACAATTGGCAAGTAAAACAAATATAAAAGATAATATAGAAGTAATAGATGTAATGAAAATGCCAGATGTTTTAAATTTATCTGTAAATGAAGAAGACGAGAAAATCATTGCAGAAGAAATTTTATCATGTACAAAAGAAGCATTAAATAATTTTATTGCAATGAGACAGCTTGAAGGAGAAAAAATTAGAGAAGATTTAGAACAAAGAATAAATTCTATAATGGATAAAATTAATGAAATTAAAACAATTTCTACTGGACTTGTAAAAGAATATATAGTAAAATTAGAAAAGAGGATAAATGAATTATTAAAACCTAATGTGGTAGATGAATCTCGATTAGCACAAGAAGTAGGAATCTATTCGAATAAATGTTCAATACAAGAAGAATTAACAAGATTAAACAGTCATATATCACAATTTTTAAATTTATTAAATAGTGATAATGCAAGTGGTAAGAAAATAGACTTTTTAATACAGGAAATGAACAGAGAAACTAATACAATAGGTTCAAAAGCGAATAATTTAGATATAACAAATTATGTAGTAGACATTAAAACAGAACTTGAAAACATACGTGAACAAATTCAAAACATCGAATAAATTTGAAAAATAAACAACGTCATTAAAAACTTTAAGGAATAAAAAGGAGGAAAGAGCAAAATGCAATTATTAAATATAGGTTTTGGAAATGTTGTATCAGCTGATAAAATAATATCTATTGTTAGTCCAGAAGCGGCACCAATAAAAAGACTTGTGCAAGAGTCTAAAGATAATAAAACAGCAATTGATGCGACATGTGGTAGAAGAACTAGAGCAGTTCTTATAATGAATTCAGGACATATAATTCTATCAGCCATACAACCAGAAACCTTAGCATCAAGGTTAGATAATGATATTACTAAAGAGGAAAATAATATAGAAGAATAAGAATTAGTATAAAAAGAAAGGAAATGAAGAAAATGATTATTAAACCAACAGTTACAGATTTATTAAATATAGTTGATAATAGATTTGAATTAGTAATAGTAGTAGCTAAAAGAGCTAGACAAATCTCAGGAGGTCAAGTACCACTTACAAAAGTAAAAGAAAGATCAGCAGTAACATTAGCTGCTAATGAAATTGCTGAAGGAAAGGTGAAAGAATGTTAGTATTATTATCAGGAGTATCTGGTGCTGGAAAAGATACAATAAAAAAAGAATTAATAAAAAGAATGAATAATGTAACATCAATGCCTTCATACACAGATAGACAACCAAGAGAAGGAGAAGTTGATGGACAAATATACAATTTTATATCAACAGAAGAATTTGAAACAAAAATAAAAGAAGATGAATTCTATGAATATTCTGTACATCATGAACATTACTATGGAACATCAAAAAAAATTTTAGATGAAAAAGTAAAGTCAGGAAAAATTATAGTAAAAGATATAGAAGTAAATGGAACAGAAAATTTAGTAAAACTTTTAAAAAATGATATAGATATTGTTACAATCTTTTTAAGAGTTCCAAAAGCAGAATTAAAAAGAAGATTAGAGCATAGAGTGGAAAAAGCTAGTATAAAAGAGATAGAATTAAGATTAAATAGATTTGATTATGAAGAATCAAAAATAGGAATATATGATTATGTATTAAAAAATGATGATTTAGAAAAAACAGTTCAAATTATAATGACAATAATACAAAATGAATATGAATTAAGACATAAGAAAAGTGAATAAAGGAGAGGAAGAAGATGAATAAAAAAGGAAAAATATTTGTAAGAATTTTTGCAGGAGTAATGGCAGGATTAATGGTTTTAGGATCTATGGCCACATTCCTATATGTAATATTTATAAACTAATAAAATAACAAAGGAGGCAATATGCTAACAGTATTAGAGGTACCATCAATAAAAGATATAAATATTACTAATTTTATGAATACTTTATTTAACAGCCCAATTGACTTAGTAACATTTTTAATTGATTTAGTATTAGTAGTATTTATAGCAATAAAATTTTTCCAATTTGTAAAAGGAACAAGAGCTTTGCAATTGCTAAAAGGAATATTTCTTTTAATAGTTGCAACAATTTTAAGTTCAGCTTTAAATTTAACTATATTAAACTTTATATTAACATCATTTATGACTTATGGTGTAATACTATTAATTGTAATGTTTCAGCCAGAATTACGTAGAGCATTAGAACAATTAGGTTCTAATAAAATTAACAGATTTTTTGGAATAGAACAGGATATAGCTACAAAATCGAAAGAAAACATATATAAAATTGCAATTGCTGCAATGGAATTATCAAAAGCTAAAACAGGAGCTTTAATAGTTTTTGAAAGAGACATAAAATTAAAAGACATTATAGAAACAGGAGTTGCAGTAGAAGCAGAGATATCTCCACAGTTAATAGTAAATATATTTCAACCAAATACACCACTTCATGATGGTGCAGTTATAATAAGTGAAAATAAAATTATGGCAGCTGCATGTATGTTACCACTAGCAAATGACAAGAATATATCAAAAAGTTTAGGAACAAGGCATAGATCTGCAATAGGAGTATCAAAAGAAACTGATAGTATAGTTATAGTAGTATCTGAAGAAACAGGAAAAATTTCTGTTGCAAAAAATGGTACATTAATAGCAGATGTAAAAGAAGAAGCATTAAAACAAATTTTAATAAAAAATTTAGTACCAAAAGTAGAAGAAAAGAAACCGAAAAATGAAAAGAAATCTAAAAAGGGGCAAGAATGAGAAATATCAAATTAATAATAGAATATGATGGTAAAAAATTTGGTGGATGGCAAAAGCAACCCACCAAATTAAACATTCAAGGGGAAATAGAACAAGCAATAAAAGAAATAACAGGGGAAGAAGTAGAATTAACTGCATCAGGGAGAACCGATAGCGGTGTACATAGTTTAGGACAAGTAGCTAATTTTAAAACAAATAGTAGCATAGAGGTAGAAAAAATAGCTTATGCAATAAACTCAAAATTAAAGAAAAGTATAGTTATAAAAAGTGTAGAAGAAGTAGAAGAAAATTTCCATGCAAGATATAACTGCAAAGGTAAAAAGTACAAATATGTAATAAATAATTCAGTTCAAGGAACTGCAATATATAGAGAATTAGAATGCCATATACCTCAAAAATTAAATGTGGAAAAAATGAAAGAAGCTATAAAACATTTTGAAGGAGAACATGATTTTAAAGGATTTAGAGCAAGTGGAACAAGCAGTAAAAGTTCAGTAAGAACAATATATAAAGCAGAAGTAAAGCAAGATGGAGAAAGAATTATAATAGAACTAACAGGAAATGGATTTATGTACAATATGGTAAGAATAATAGCAGGAACAATTGTAGATGTAGGCTTAGGAAAAATAGAGCCAAACGAAATATCAGAAATAATAGAATCAAAAGATAGAGCGAGAGCTGGAAAAACACTCCCAGCACATGGATTATATTTAGTAGAAGTATATTATTAAAAAATTAAAATTAACAATATTGTAAAAAAGTATTGACAAAAAACAGCATATTATATAAAATAAAAACACAAAATAAATTGTAGGGGCGAGCATTGCTCGTCCGCACATCGAAGGAATTACATAACAAATGTAGGGGTCGCAGTCCACGGCGACCCTTAAAAAGAAAAAATCAAAGGAGAAAAAGTATGAAGTTAACAAACGTTCAAAGCCTTGAGGCTGTACACACACACACACACACACACACACACACGGTAATGTTATAGAAAAAAAGTTATATATAAAATATAAAGAAATAAAAGTTGGTATGTGAAAAAACGCATTTATTAATAATGCGCTTAAAAAGCATATCAACTTTTTGCGCATTTAAAAACAAAAAAATGTAGGGGGCGAGCTATCCGCCGTCCGTGCATCGAAGAAAAAACTAATTAAAGCCCCTTTAATAAGGGGGCTGGCGCACGAAAGTGCGACTGAGAGTTCTTAAGAACTTAAAATAATATAATTTGAAGGAGAATAAAAAATGAAAAATAACAAAGGTATAACGCTAATAGCGTTAATAATTACAATAATAGTAATGCTAATACTAGTGGGGGTTACTGTAAGAATAGTAATAAATAGTAACTTAATAAGTACAGCAGATATGGCAGGATTCAAAACAAGAATAAGCGGATATGCAGAACAATTCCAATTTTATCTTTATGATGAAATTATGCAAGATTATAAATTTGACAAAACTACTTTAAATTTAGACAGTGGCGATGCAGAATTTGAAAAAATATTTGGTAAAGATGTATCAGAAGAAGATAAGGCATGCATGAAAATAATTAATGGATATTTTCATTATGCAACAGAAGACGAGGAAAAAAATAAAGCTTTAGCAGAAATAGGATTATTGCGTTGGAGATTTATAGAAGATGAAACTACAGGAAAAAGAATTGCTGTTACAAATGGTTTAAAAGAATTAAATATAGGATCTACTATAGACTATGTCGGAAAAGAGCGGAGATACAAGCAAATGGCAAATTTTAGGTGCAAGTGATAGTGGCGAATTATTAATTACTAGAAGCAATTTAATAGTAGCAATGGATGTAGATGAAAATGGATACGTTAACCTTGGTAAAGATTTAAAATCAGAAGACAAGACAATGCACGATTATGTTAATATGCTAAATGAAGCTTGCGAAGCTTATGGTGGAGGAAAAGGCGCAGTACAAGCTCGAGCATTAAATTTAAATGATGTAGATAAATTATCAAAATATAATAAAGAATCATATGAAGGAGATTCAGAAATAGAAAAATATGGAACAGTAGTAAATTTTACATGGGAAGATGATGGTAATGTGCCATATGTGTCATTTGGTACTTCAACACCAAAAAAATTAAGTTCAGCACATCCAGATGGATTCTATGGATATGATATAGAAAGTGGAACAATGTATGGGCCAGTTCCAAATGGTTTTGCTATTCCTAGTATAACAAGCTACTATTATTCTTATTACTTAAAGGATTATTTTGATAGTAATGTATATTCTCTATTATTTCCTAGCGCCGGTTGGGAGACAATATGGTTGCCTGATGTTATTATTAAACCAGAGGGAGACGATGTGAGTTTTGCTTTGCGAGTTATTGATGAAGATCCTTCTAGTACAAGCGGAAATATACTAAAATCTTATTCTATTTCTAAATCAACAGGTTCGGAATATAAGAGAGATAGCGCAGTTGAGGCAAAACCAGTAGTACACTTAAGAGCAGACGTTCCTTTAAAAGAAGGAACAAAAACAGACTGGAGCATAGATTTATAGACACGGGGACGGAGTTTTTGTCTATATAGTTTCAGAGTTTAAAGAAAATTTTATTATTAGTAAATTTTAGATTAGATAGAGGAATAATATTAAGTTATTCCTCTATTTATTTTGATGTATAATCTGTAAGTCGAAAATTGAAAAAATTCCAAAAATTACTTGACAACTTTGTCGAAAAATGGTATCCTATTCAAGATGAAAATTTTTAGGAGTGTGAAAAAGTGAAAATAGAAGTAACAAACCCACTAAAAAACAGTATAACAAGAGTATATAAAAAAGTTATTTCTATTAGTGTTTCATTTTTCAATTTTTCTAAAAATTGTATTTTTGATTTATTTAATAATTTATATATAAGAAAAGAATTAATTAATATTTATTAATTAATTCTTTTTTTGTGTAAATAGAAAGGAATGAAGAAAATGTTAAGAAAGTATGACAGAAAAATTGTATTAGAAGATGGAACAGAATATTATGGATACGGATTTGGAGCAAATACAGAGGCGATTTGCGAACTAACATTTAACACATCAGTAGTAGGATACCAAGAAATACTTACAAACCCAGCTTGTACATACCAAATGGTAGTTATGACATATCCTGTAATTGGAAATTATGGAATAACAGATGAAGATTATGAAACAAAACAACCTACAATAGGGGGATTAATTGTAAGAGAATATAATGATCAGCCAAGTAATTTTAGATATACAAAAACATTATCAGAAATATTAGAAGAAAATAACATTCCAGCAATAGAAGGGATAGATACAAGAAAATTAGCAAGAAGCATTAAAACTTTAAAATGCAAGAAAGCTATAATTACAAATGCAGATACAAAAAAAGAAGATGCAGTAAAGAAAATAAAAGAATATACCATACCAACAGATGCAGTATCAAAGGTAAGCTGTAAGAAAAAATGGTATTCAAGAACCTCGAACTACGAATATAATGTAGTTGCAATAGACTGTGGAATGAAATTAAACATGATAAGATGCTTAAATGAAAGAAAATGTAATGTAACAGTAGTACCATACAATACAAGCTATGAAGAAATTGTGAGCTTGAAACCAGACGGAATTTTAATATCAGATGGACCGGGAAAGCCAGAAGATATACCGGACACAATAGAAGTTATTAAACAACTAAAAGGTAAATATCCAATGTTTGGAATATGTTTAGGTCATGGATTAATAACATTGGCTTATGGAGGAAAGGTTTGTGAATTAGAATTAGGACTTAGAGGAGGTAATTCTCCAGTAAAGAATTTAGAAACAGGAAGAATTGATTCAGCAAGTCAGGGTCATAGCTTTACAGTAGATGAAAAATCTCTAAAACATACAAAACTTGAAGTTACACATATAAATGTATTAGATAAATCTGTAGAGGGTGTAGAATGCAAAAAAGATAAAGTATTTAGTGTACAGTTTCATCCAGAAAGTGCTCCAGGCCCACAAGACACAGCATATCTATTTGATAAATTCATAGATTTAATGAATAAGTAAAAGATAGAAAATATTATATAATATAAATAATGTAGGGGCGAGCATTGCTCGTCCGGGAAAAATGTTTAAACATTTTTAATGAAAGGAGATGGCAAGATGCCAAAAAGAGAAGATATAAAAAAAGTATTAGTAATAGGTTCAGGTCCAATAGTAATTGGACAAGCAGCAGAATTTGACTATGCAGGAACACAAAGCTGTTTAGCATTAAAAGAAGAAGGATATAAAGTAATACTTGTAAACTCAAATCCAGCAACAATAATGACAGACATAAAAATAGCAGATAAAGTATATATGGAACCACTTACACTAGAATATGTTGCAAAAATTCTAAGATATGAAAGACCTGATGCAATAATACCAAGTATGGGAGGGCAAACAGGATTAAATTTAGCAATGCAATTAAAACAAAAAGGAGTATTGCAAGAATGCCAAGTAGAAATGCTTGGAACAAGAGCAGAGAGTATAGAGTGCGCAGAAGATAGGGAATTATTTAAAAAACTATGTGAAGAAATAGGAGAACCAGTAATAAAATCTGAAATAGCACATTCAATAGAAGAAGCTATTGAAGCAGCTGAAAGAATAACATATCCAGTTGTATTAAGACCAGCATTTACTTTAGGTGGAACAGGTGGAGGATTTGCAAGCAATGAAGAAGAATTAAAAGAAATAATGAAAAATGCATTAAAACTTTCACCAGTAAGACAAGTTCTAGTTGAAAAGAGTATAAAAGGATACAAAGAAATAGAATTTGAAGTAATTAGAGATAAAAATGATACAGCAATAACAATATGCAGTATGGAAAATGTTGACCCAGTTGGAATACATACTGGAGATTCAATGGTTGTAGCACCAAGCCAAACACTTACAAACAAAGAATATCAATTATTAAGAGATAGCAGTTTAAAAATAATAAGAGCATTAAAAATAGAAGGTGGATGTAATGTTCAATTTGCACTTGACCCACATTCATTCAAATATTATATAATAGAAGTAAATCCAAGAGTATCTCGTTCATCTGCATTAGCATCAAAAGCAACAGGATATCCAATAGCAAGAGTATCAACAAAAATAGCAATAGGGATGACATTAGATGAAATTGAGCTAGCAAGTGCTCCAGCATGCTTTGAGCCATCAGTTGACTATGTAGTAACAAAAATGCCAAGATTCCCATTTGATAAATTTAGCGATGCTTCAAATAAATTAAGTACTCAAATGAAGGCAACTGGTGAAGTAATGAGCATAGGAAGAAGTATAGAAGAAAGCCTTTTGAAAGCCATAAGAGGATTAGAAACAGGAGTATGCCACTTACACATGAATAAATTTGATGATAATACAGAAGAAGAGTTATTACAATATTTAGAATTAGGAACAGATGATAGAATTTTTGCAATAGCAGAATTATTAAGAAGGGATGTAGATAGCGGATTAATAAGCCAAGCAACAAAAATAGATATGCTATTCTTAGATAAGATAAAGAAAATAGTTCAATTTGAAAAAGTTGTTGTAGAAAATGTAGAAGACACAGCCGTATTAAAAGAAGCAAAGAAAATGGGATTCAGTGATAAATATATTGCTAAGTTATGGGATAAAGAAGAAACTGAAGTTTATGAACTTCGTAAGAAAAATAACATATTCCCAGTATATAAAATGATAGATACATGTAGTGGAGAATTTGAAAGTTATGTACCATACTTCTATTCAAGTTATGAAGATGAAAATGAATCAATTGTAAGTAATAATAAGAAAATAATAGTTTTAGGATCAGGACCAATAAGAATAGGACAAGGTGTAGAGTTTGATTATTCTACAGTACATGCTGTAAAAACAATAAAAGCAAATGGATATGAAGCAATAATAATAAATAACAATCCAGAAACAGTATCAACAGACTATACAACAAGTGATAAACTATATTTCGAACCATTAACAATAGAAGATGTTATGAACATTATAAACTTAGAAAAACCAGAAGGAGTAATAGCATCACTTGGAGGACAAACAGCAATAAATTTAGCAGAAACCTTAATGAAGTTAGGAGTAAAAATAATAGGAACAGACTTTGAAGCAATAGAAAAAGCAGAAAATAGAGATAGCTTTGAAAAAGTTATGAAATCTCTAGATATACCTCAACCAAAAGGAACGGCAGTAACAAAGATAAAAGATGGAATAGATGCAGCAGAAGAGATTGGCTATCCAGTACTAGTAAGACCAAGCTATGTATTAGGTGGTAGAGCAATGCAAATTGTTGGAGATAAAAAAGCGTTAGAAAAATATCTAAAAACAGCAGTTGAAATAGATGAGAAGAAACCGGTATTAGTAGATAAATACATAATGGGAAAAGAGTTAGAAGTAGATGCAGTATGTGATGGCAAAGATGTATTTATACCAGGAATAATGGAATTAGTAGAAAAAACAGGAATACATTCAGGAGATAGTATAAGTGTATATCCAACATTTAGTGTAAGCCAAAAGGTAAAAGATACAATAATAGATTATACAAAAAAACTAGGACTAGGAATAGGAATTAAAGGATTATATAATATACAGTTCATTGTAGATGAAAAAGAAGATGTATATGTCATAGAAGTAAATCCAAGGTCATCAAGAACAGTACCATTTTTATCAAAATCAACAGGATATGAAATAGCAGATATAGGAACTCTAGTTATGTTAGGAAAATCATTAAAAGAACAAGGTATAACAGAGATATATCCAAAAGAAAAAGAAAGATGGTATGTAAAAGTTCCAACATTCTCTTTCTCAAAACTTAGTGGATTAGATGCTTACCTTTCGCCAGAAATGAAATCTACAGGAGAAGCAATAGGATATGATACAAAACTTACAAGGGCACTATATAAAGCTTTACAAGCCTCAGGAATGAACTTAGCAAACTATGGTACAATTTTTGTAACAATAGCAGATAAAGATAAAGAGGATGCATTACCATTAATTAGAAGATTCTACAATTTAGGATTTAATATAGAGGCAACACAGGGAACTGCAGAATTCTTAAAACAAAATGGAATAAGAACAAGGGTAAAAGCAAAAATAAGTGAAGGTAGTGAAGAAATTTTAGAATCTATAAGAAAAGGATATGTAAACTATGTAATAAGTACACAAGAACTAGGTTCACACACTCAGGAATCGGATGGATTCCAAATAAGAAGATGTGCTGTAGAAAACAATGTTGCAATGTTCTCTGCATTAGAAACTGTTAAGGTATTATTGGATATATTAGAAGAGATTACACTTTGTATATCTACAATAGATGCTTAGATTAAAAATAAATTTCGTTACTCGTTTCTTTTTAATCTAAATATATAAATATCAGGAGCTAAAATATGAAAATCTTGTCGCTCAGTTGTCTTACTCCACTTCGCAGAATTTCTAGTTGCCTTTTACGGCACCCTTTCAGGATGAACTATTTCCGTAAAATTCATTTAGAAATTCTAGCTTGCTCCGTGCGAACCCTTCGCTTTCAGATTTTTATATTTTAGCTCCTGACAATAAAATAAAAGGAGGAATTTAAAATGAGCAAAGATGTTATAATTGCATGTGATTTTAAAAGTAAAGAAGAGGTATTAAACTTTCTAGATTTATTCAAAGAAGAAAAGCCATTTTTAAAAATAGGAATGGAACTATATTATGCAGAAGGTCCAGAAATAGTAAGAGAAATCAAGAAAAGAGGACATAAAATATTCTTAGATTTAAAACTACATGACATACCAAATACAGTAATGAAAGCAATGAAAGTTCTTTCAAATTTAGATGTTGATATGTGTAATCTACATGCAAGTGGTAGTATAAAAATGATGGAAGCAGCAATACAAGGTTTAACGCGTGAAGATGGAACAAGACCTTTATTAATAGCTGTAACACAGCTTACATCAACAAGTGAAGATGTAATGCAAAATGAGTTATTAATAAATAAACCATTAGATGAAGTTGTTATGCAATATGCATATAATGCAAAGCTTGCAGGTCTAGATGGAGTAGTATGTTCTCCATTAGAAGCAAGTAAAGTAAAAGATAAATGTGGAAAAGACTTCATAACAGTAACCCCAGGAGTAAGGTTTAGTGATGGAGAAGTAGGAGACCAAGTAAGAGTAACAACACCAGCAAAAGCCAGAGAAATAGGTTCAGATTATATAGTAGTAGGAAGACCTATAACACAGGCTGAAAATCCAGTAAAAGCATATAGAAGATGCGTAGCTGAATTCTGTGGGTAATAGTTAAGAAAAAATAGGAGGTTTATTATGAAAGATTTAGAAATCAAAATAGCAAAAGATTTATTAAAAATACAAGCTGTGTTTTTAAGACCTGAAGAACCATTCACATGGGCAAGTGGAATAAAAAGTCCAATTTACTGCGATAACAGATTAACATTAACATCACCAGAAGTGAGAACAAATGTAGAAGAGGGGTTAGCTGAAATTGTAAAAACATATTATCCAGAAGCAGAAGTATTAATGGGAACTAGTACAGCAGGAATTGCACATGCAGCTATAACAGGACATATTCTAAATATGCCAATGGGATATGTAAGGTCAGGTGCAAAAGACCATGGACGTAATAATCAAATAGAAGGAAAATTAGAAAAAGGACAGAAAGTAGTAGTAATAGAAGATTTAATATCAACAGGTGGAAGTGTAATAGAAGTAGTAGATGCACTAAGAGAAGCGGGCGCAGAAGTAATAGGAATAGCAAGTATATTTACATATGGAATGCAAAAAGGAATTAATAGACTAAATGAAGCAAATGTAAAGAACATAAGTTTATCAAATTTTGATACTTTAGTAGAAGTTGCAGCAGAGGAAGGATATATACAAAAACAAGATATAGAAAGATTAATTGCATTTAGAAATAATCCAAGTGATGAAAGCTGGATTAAATAAAATAAAAAGCACTTGTATAAAATACAGGTGCTTATTCATTTTTATATAATTTATTTTCAATTTCTTTCCAAACCGCTTCTTGATAAATTTTCTTTTCAGAAGAGAAAGGTAAGAATTTTAAGTCTTTTAATGGATTTAGTTCATTTTGTAAACTTTGAACAGTTCCTTCAACTTTAGTTGGTGCAAGTTTATCAGCTTTATTTGCTAAAATTAAGCAAGGGAATCCAGTATTTATTATAAAATTATACATCATAACATCATTTTCAGTAGGTGAGTGACGTATATCTATTAAAAATACTATTAATGCAATTTGTTTCCTTGTAGATAAGTAATGTTCTATAAATTCTCCAACTTTAACTTGTTCAGCTTTAGACATTTTACTAAAACCATATCCAGGTAAATCTACAAAATAAAAGTTATTATCTACATTATAAAAATTAATTTGTCTTGTTTTACCAGGTTCACTACTAGTTCTAGCTAAACTTTTTCTGCCAAGCATTGTATTAATAAAAGAAGACTTACCAACATTAGATTTACCAACTAAAACAATCTCGGGTATCTCTGTTTTTGGATACTGTTTTTCAGAAACAGCAGATATCTCGAATTTAGGATTTTTAACTATCATATGAATATTACCTCCAAAATTTAATTAACCTCCCTTAATAAGGGAGGTGGCAGCCGAAGGCTGACGGTAGGTTCTTTAATAATTTTTTAAGAACCCCCAGTCGGCTTTTGCCGACAGCCCCCTTGTTAAAGGGGCTTACATTGGACGTAGCACACTAACTCCACCCATATATGGTCTTAATGCCTCTGGTATATTTATACTTCCATCTGGATTATAATTGTTTTCTAAGAATGCTATTAACATACGAGGAGGGGCAACTACTGTGTTATTTAATGTATGTGCAAAGTAATTTCCTTTTTCTCCTTTAATACGAATTCCTAAACGTCTACTTTGTGCATCTGTTAAGTTTGAACAACTTCCAACTTCAAAATATTTCTTTTGACGAGGAGACCAAGCTTCAACATCACAAGATTTTGCTTTTAAATCTGCTAAATCTCCAGAACAACATTCAAGTGTACGAACTGGAATATCTAAGCTTCTAAATAATTCAACTGTGTAGCTCCACATTTTGTCATACCAATCATAACTTTCTTCTGGTTCACAAACTACTATCATTTCTTGCTTTTCAAATTGATGTATTCTATAAACGCCACGTTCTTCAATACCATGTGCACCTTTTTCTTTTCTGAAACATGGAGAATAAGATGTCATAGTATATGGAAGATTTTGTTTTTGTAATATTTGGTCTTTAAATTTACCAATCATAGAATGTTCACTTGTACCAATTAGGTATAAATCTTCACCTTCGATTTTGTACATCATAGCATCCATTTCTTCAAAGCTCATAACACCTGTTACAACATCGCTTCTAATCATAAATGGAGGAATACAATAAGTAAATCCTTTATTAATCATAAAATCTCTTGCATAACTAATAACAGCAGAATGTAAACGAGCAATATCACCAATTAGGTAATAGAAACCATTTCCTCCAACTCTACGAGCAGATTCTAAATCAATACCAGATAACTTTTCCATAATATCTGTATGATAAGGTATTTCATATTCTGGAACAACAGGGTCACCGTATTTTTTTACTTCAACATTTTCAGAATCATCTTTTCCGATAGGAACAGATGCATCTATAATATTAGGTATTTTCATCATAGTATTTTTAATTTCGTTTGCTAATTCTTCTTCAAGTTTTTCATTATCAACTAATTCTTGATTAATTTGTCCAACTTGAGCTTTTATTTTTTCCGCTTCTTCGCGATTACCACTTTTCATTAAATTTCCGATTTGACTACTTAAGGAGTTTCTACTAGAACGAAGTTCATCTCCTTTTAGTTTTACTTCACGATTTTTCTTGTCTAGTTCTAAAACTTTGTCAACTAATTCCAATTTATGGTCTTGAAATTTTTTCTTAATATTCTCTTTAACCAAACTTGGATTTTCTCTAATTAATTTAATATCAATCATTAAACTCACTCCTTCCCAAGTATTTTACTATAATTTGGTAAAATTTGCAATAATTTTTTAAGATAAGTGTTGTTTTATTTGAAAAAGTTTTATATAATATATCCATATTAATTTTAGGAGAGTGTTTTATGAACTTACCAAATAAACTAACAATATTTAGAATAATATTAGTACCAATAATGGTTATAATACCTTTTTTAGGAATACCAGGAGAAATATTTAATGTACCAATTCAAAATTTAATTATAATAGCAATATTTGCAATAGCATCTTACACAGACCATTTAGATGGGGCAATTGCAAGAAAAAATAATATAGTAACAACATTTGGAAAATTTGCAGATCCCTTAGCAGATAAAATATTAGTACTTTCAGCGATGCTTATGTTAGTAGAAATGCAAAAGTTACCAGCATGGATACCAATTATAGTGTTAACAAGAGAATTTGTAGTTTCTGGATATAGATTAATAGCAGTAGAAAAAGGTGGGCAAGTAATAGCAGCAAGTATATGGGGAAAAATAAAAACAGCAACACAAATGATTGCAATAATACTTGCATTTTTAGATTTAAATGCCTTTGGAGCATTTATAAATTCAGGTCTAACAGGATATAACCTAGTTATAAATGTATTATCAACTTCTTTAATGTTTATATCAACAATAGCAGCAATTTTTTCTGGAGTAGACTACTTAAAAGGAAGTAAAAAATTATTTCAATAGAATACTAAAATATCTCATAGAAATATGGGGTATTTTTATTGTATTTTTTAAGTAAAAACATTGTTTTATTTATGAAAATTATATATAATATTA